>CAJXUT010000286.1 GCA_913061365.1 uncultured Colwellia sp. | reverse complement strand
GTCACCAACGACAACGGGAATGTTCGGCAGTTGTTGCTGTAAAAACTCACTGAGTACTGGAGATTTTGCTGTCCCTCCAGTCACAAAAATCACATCCGGTTGACATTGAGCTTGTGTAACCGCTGACTCCATTAACTCTCCAATGCTCGCTAATGTACGCTTATTGGCTGAATGTAATATTTCTCTATCAACTTCTGTTTTAAGTTGCTCACATACATCATGTAAGTCAATGGTTTGTTGATTTGTTTCAGATAGTAAAATCTTTGCTTGCTCAGCAGCATTGACTAGCTGATAACTGAGTTTATGATCATGTACCGTCACTAAACGTTCAACAATCTTACTCTCTTGTGCATCTTGAGATAATTGCATTAAATAGCGTCTATTCTTGGCGCTATAAAACTCAGTCTGTTCATTGATATTGTTTATTGCTAAAGCTTGAAAAAAACTACTGGTTGGTAATGGCTTGCCCGTTTTTAATAAGCTATTCATCCCTAAACTCGGCATAATTCCTTGCAAAGCTAGTTGAATATCAAAATCATTACCTGCGATACGAACTCCGCTGTGAGCGAGTAAATGTTCTACTCGACAGTCATTATCTTTAAGTTTTGGCCCCATTAATAGCATTGAACAATCACTGGTTCCACCACCAATATCAACCACTAATACTTTTGTTTCTTTTGTTAAGCTCGCTTCAAACTCAAAGCCTGCGGCAACAGGTTCAAATTGAAATTCAACCTCTTTAAAACCAACACGTTTAGCAGCATTAGTTAATACATTAATGGCTTGGCGATTACTTTCTTCGCCATGTAAACCTTGAAAGTTAATTGGCCTACCAATAACAGTTTGGCTAATGCTATAGCCTAACTTCTCTTCTGTTAATGTTTTTATGTTACTCATCATGGCCGCCACCATGTCTTCAAAAAGCTGAATTTGTAATGGCGCTAATCCACTCGCTCCTAAAAAAGATTTAGGTGATTTGATGTAATAACCTTCTTCTGGATCTTCAAGGTATTTATCAAGCGCTGCTTGGCCAAATACTAGTTCATTTGAAATACCATCAAAGGCTAATTCACGTAATGCTCTTTGGCTTTTTTGCAGCTGTGGTGCCCGTGAACTTTTAAACGTTTTTTGTTGTTCGCTTGAAAGCTGCTGATATAACCAGTGACAGATAATGTCACGATCAGGTGCGTATAAATTTGATGCAATGGTTTTACTATCGTTAGCTAGTTGTAGTATTTTGGGTTGACCATTATGCATTTTGGCAACACTACAATTAGATGTGCCGTAATCAAAACCTA
Source organism: uncultured Colwellia sp. (assembly GCA_913061365.1). GTDB lineage: Bacteria > Pseudomonadota > Gammaproteobacteria > Enterobacterales > Alteromonadaceae > Colwellia. Next base: position 3,143 of record CAJXUT010000286.1, on the reverse strand, counting down.
TCATTGACTGTTTTTCTACTCGAACATTAAAAATGGTCGCGTAGCATAAAAGAAAAAACTCTTCAAAGCGATAACTAAGATGAGTTTTTATTATTTATTGATTAAAAGTGAGCTTTATTCTCTAATTTGTCCATCACCGTAAACGACAAACTTTTCTGTGGTCAGTGCTTCTAATCCCATAGGCCCATAAGCATGTAATTTACTCGTAGATATGCCAATTTCTGAGCCTAAACCTAATTGGTTACCATCAGAAAAGCGAGAGGAGGCGTTAACCATTACAACAGAAGAATTTATTTGACGAATAAATCGTTGGCTGCGTGATACATCTTGCGTGACAATCACTTCAGTGTGATCCGACGTATATTCATTAATATGGCTGACAGCACTCTCAAAAGAATTTACTACCTTTATAGCAATTTCTTGTGCAAGATACTCTGCATGATAATCGTCTGCTGTGGCTAATTGACCCCCATCAAAGTAGCTAATACTGTTTTCACAAGCATGTACTTTAACTTGAGCAGCTTCAGCAAGTGCTTTAGCGGCTAAAGGTAAAAACTGTTCGCTAATATCTTGATGCACTAAAAGCGTTTCAAACGCATTACAGGCGCTTGGCTTTTGTGTTTTACCATTTACTAAAATGTTAACGGCTTTGGTTAAGTCAGCTGATTTATCAATAAATAAGTGACAAACACCTTTAAAATGTTGAATCACAGGAATCTGGCTATTCTCAGTAACATAGCGAATTAAGCCTTCACCACCACGAGGAATAACTAAATCAATAGTCTCCTTTTGTTTTAATAATTGTTCGATCACATCACGGCTTGTATCAGGAATAACACTTACTATATTTTTATCAAAGCCTTGTTGCTCAATAACTTGATGTAAGCAATTGGCTAATGCCAAATTAGAATGAATTGCTTCAGAGCCCCCTCGTAAAATTACAGCGTTACCTGACTTTATACATAATGCTGCTGATTCAGCTGTTACGTTCGGGCGAGCTTCATAAATCATAGAAATAACGCCTAGAGGGATACGCATTTTACCTACTTGCATACCGTTTGGGCGTAACGCAAGGTTAGCGATATTACCAACAGGATCCGCTAGAGCGATTATCTCCCTAATAGCAGAGCTAATATCTTTTACACGTTGTGTGGTCAGTAATAACCTATCAAGCATGGCTTCAGATAAGCCCTTTTCACGACCTGAGTCAATATCTTTACTATTTTCACTGATGATTGATTCACTATTTTTTTCAATAGAGTCAGCGATAGCATGTAGTAAAGTGTTTTTTTCTATTGTCGTTAGCTGAGCGGCAACTCGACTGGCTTTTTTTGCTTGAGCAGCCATAGCTGCCATATTAAATGCGGACATTTCTTACTCTTTATAATTCGTTGAACAATATTTAATGACTACCAGATTACCATATCATCGCGGTGAACCACGACTGCACCATGATTATGACCTAAAATAGTGACGATATCATCACTGTGCTTACCCATAATACGGCGTAAATCATGATGACCATAAAGGCTGATCCCTTTACCGATAACACGATTAGTTTTTTGATCGATCAGGTCAACTGATTCACCGGGTTTAAATTTATTCTCTATGGCTTTAATTCCTGCTGGAAGCAAAGAAGCACCTTTATTTAATAATGCGTTGACGGCACCGCTGTCTAGCAGAATTTTCCCTTGGCTCTTTCTTGTATGTTTTAACCAATGTTTTTTCGCCGTAATAATGTTTTTATCAGCAATAAATTGAGTGCCAGGGTTTTCCTGCTTTAATAATGAGGCAAATGCTTCACTTTTGGTTCCATTGATAATATAAGTATTGATACCATGTTCAACAGCTTTTTCAGCCGCTTGAATTTTTGTTTTCATACCACCTGTGGCCATATGGTTTCGACTTACTCCCGCCATGGCATATATTTCATCGGTAATTTCAGTAATCTTTGGAATCAAAACAGCATCATCATTTACATTTGGGTCTTTTGTGAAAACACCATCAATGTCACTTAAGATAAACAAACTATCGGCGCCACAAACTTGTGCAACTAATGCTGATAAGTTGTCATTATCACCTACAACAGAATCTGCTGAAGCGACCGTATCATTTTCATTAACAATTGGAATGACGTTATTGGCTAATTGAATTTCAATTGTTTTTTTAATACTGATAAAACGCTTTCTGTCTTCTAAATCATGTTGAGTGATTAGGATTTGACTGCAAGGAATATCAAAAAAACGTTGCCAGTTAGCCATCATTTGCATTTGCCCAACGCTAGACATTGCTTTTCTAGTAGAAACTGATAATTCTGGTGAGCCATGATGAATAAGGCTTCTTCCAGCAGCAACGCCTCCAGAAGAGACTAATACCACTTCTTTACCTTGCTGCTGACATTTAGTAATAAATTGCGCAATCGCTAAAATATACTTTCCGCTACAACCCTCTTGTGTTGGTGCTACTAAGGCACTTCCCACTTTGATTACAGCTCGATTAAAATTCATTTTCACTCCTAATACAAAACTTATTCTCAAGCTATCATGTAAGTAAAAAACATGCGGATTGTCATGATATCTAGAGAGTAGTTAGCATGAGGTATTGTAGTGATAATTTCAACTAAACAGTGACCTCTACGGGCTAAAATAGTAGATAAAATTGTGCTTTTTAATAGCTTTATCGCATAGTTATTGCAGAAATAGTAAATTTGACTAAATGAAGTAGTTTGAGTCTCAACTTAAAGCATGATTAAATGAGCTTATCACCGCAATTTTTGTTAAAAATATTCATGTTGAACTTTCTTCCCGCTTTTATAATTGGTCCTATTTCACTGATTCTATATACTTTAAATACTATTTTTTGGCTAATACCCATTTTAGTGTTTTCTTTGCTTAAAGCGCTTATACCAATAAGTTTTTCTCAGAAAATTTTTAGTTATTTATTAGATCTTATGGCAAGTGGTTGGGTTGCGGTAAATACAATTAATCAAAAAATATTTACTCAGGTTGAAATTGAACTCACTGGCTTAGAAACATTAAGCACTAAAGATTGGTATTTAGTCTTAGCAAATCACCAAAGTTGGGTTGATATTCTGGCTGTCTCTTATACACATCTCCGAGCCCACGAGACGTAGAGGAATCTCG
>CAJXUT010000285.1 GCA_913061365.1 uncultured Colwellia sp. | reverse complement strand
TACGAGATTCCTCTACGTCTCGTGGGCTCGGAGATGTGTATAAGAGACAGAATAACTTCCCCATCAACTTAACTGCGCTTTATTCTCCAACACATACTAATGTTTAAATTAAACGCTTAGTAAGCAAATGGGTAGAATTTCCAGTAGTTTTTGATTTGTGTCCAACGGTGAGCTAAACCTTCTGGCTCAAAGATTAAGAAACCGATGATTACAAGACCGATAGCCATTTCTTTAATGTAAGCTAAACCGTCAACAACCATTGGGATATTACCCCAGTCAGTCATTTTCATTACACCAACACCACTTTCTAATACTTCAGGTAAGAACACCATAAAGATAACGCCCATCAATGTACCTTTTATCGAGCCTAAGCCACCGATAATGATCATTGCTAAGAATTGAATAGACATCATGATAGTGAAACCTTCAGCAGATACATAACCTAAGTAATGAGCATATAACGCACCACCAATACCCGCATAGAAAGAAGAAATACCAAATGAAAGCAAGCGATATTTATTTAACTTAACACCCATGATTTCAGCAGATAGGTAATGGTCACGTACCGCAACAAAAGCACGTCCATCACGACTACGCATCAAGTTACAACCCCAGATAAACATAAATACTAAGGCAAATAAAGCGATATAGTAAAAGCTTTCATCTGTGTCAAAAGCAAAACCAAATAGGTTTACTGGGTCAGCCATTGAACCTGCCGCACCACCTGAGAACCACTCTGCACGAGCAAAGAAATCTTCGATGATAAATTGTGAAGCAAGTGTTGCTATTGCCAGGTATAAACCTTTAATTCGAGCAGCTGGTGCACCAAACATCATACCTACAGCCATGGTTAAGAAACCAGCTAAAGGAATACAGATAAACACAGGAATACTCATGCTTACATTTAACCAAGCTGAAGCAAATGCGCCAAAGCCAAAGAAAGCACCATGCCCTAACGATATTTGTCCTGTGTAACCAACTAAGATATTTAAGCCTAATGCAGCTATACCTAAGTAAGATATTTGAATCAATAAGGTAATGTAGTAACCATCAACAAGTAACGGTGCAAAGCACAGTGCAAAAATGGTTAAAATTGTTACCCAACGGATAGTTTTTGTTTCAAAAATTGTATTATCTTGTTTATAGCTAGTACGGAAATCTCCGCACGGGCGCATACTTAAACTAGACATAAATCACTCCTAAATAATTGTTCGTTTTGTCAGTAAAATTGCGCGCTATATACGCTCAATGTCTTTAGTACCAAATAAACCGTAAGGCTTAAACCAAAGAATAATTAACAACACATAAAATGGTGCAATATCGTACATATTACCAATATGTAAATATTGACTATCAAAGAACTCAGCTAAGTTTTCTAATACACCAATGATAAGACCACCAACAATTGCACCAACAATTGAATCTAATCCGCCTAAGATAACGGCTGGGAATACTTTGATACCCATAATAGAAAGTGAATCTGAAACACCATTAACCATACCAAGAACGATACCTGCTGTAGCAGAAACTGTCGCTGCAATACCCCAACTCATTGCGAAAACATGCTTTACGGACACACCTAAACTTTGAGACGCTTGTTGATCGAAAGCTGTCGCTCTCATCGCTAAACCATGCTTAGAGTGTTTAAAGAACATATAGAATGCAACCATGATAACTACTGCTATTACCATACTCATTAGGTATGCCATTTCGACATTTAGTCCTAAGATATTAACTGATTCGTTATCAAATACTTGTGGGTAACTTTGTGGTGAAACACCAAATATCCATTTCATTAATGATTGGAAGAAAATAGAAAGACCGATAGTAACCATGATTACTGAGATAATCGGCTCACCTATCATAGGACGTAGTACTATCATTTGTAATAGCACACCAAAAGCAGCCATAAATACAAGGGATAATGCAAATCCTAAAAAGAATGGCAACTCTAAGTAAATCAGTGAAGCCCAACATACCCAAGCACCGATAAGTAAAAACTCACCTTGTGCAAAGTTTACAATTTGCGTTGATTTATAAACCAATACAAAACACATCGCAATTACACCGTATAACAAACCAACAATAAGGCCGTTAACGATTAATTGAATTAAGAGTTCGAAGTTCATGATGCTTTCCTCTCATTTTGGCTATTTGATGAAACAGCACTACCATCATTTTCAATAACTGTAGCAACGTTAAGCGTTGTTTGAATACGTGAACTACCACCATCTTGGAAAGTAATTACTGTATCAATATCAACAGTTTCTTTGTTGTCATAGATAGAATCAATAATATCACCGTACTTGTCAGCAATAACTGTGCGTCGTACTTTACGTGTACGTGTTAATTCACCGTCATCTGCATCAAGTTCTTTATAAAGTAAAATGAACTTGTTGATTTTCTGAGCATCAGGTAACGTCGCGTTAACTTTTTCTACTTCTTCTTCAAGCTTTGCATAAACTTCAGGCAAAGCAGAAAGGCTAGTGTAGTTTGTAAAGCCTAAACCTTGTTGTTCAGCCCACTTAGATACAATAGAGAAACGAATACAAATGATGGCACTTAAGTAAGGTTTGTCTTTACCTAAAATAACCGCTTCACCAATAAATGATGAGAATTTCAGTTTGTTTTCAATATATTGTGGAGAGTACTGCACGCCATTACTGGTTTTAGCTAAATCTTTAATTCGGTCAATAATAACCAAGTGTCCTGACGGCTTGAAATAACCAGCATCACCGGTATGCATCCATCCATCAATTACATCTTCATCGTACGCTTTTTGGTTATCTAAATACCCTGTAAACATACCTACTGTTCTAGCGATAACTTCACCAACACCTTCTTTATCAGCGTTAATAACTTTCACTTCAGCGCTATCAAAGGCAACACCAACACTATCGTAATCAACATCATTTTCTTTGTGAACTGTGTAAGCACCACATAATTCTGTTTGACCATAAAGCTGACGTAACGGTACACCAATCGTTTGGAAGAATCTAAACGTATCAGGTCCCATTGCCGCACCACCTGTTGCAGCTGATTTTAAGTTAGTAAAACCTAATCTATCTTTTAAAGCATTCATCAGTATGAAGTCAGCAAGTTTTGAACGCTTACCTTCTAATTGTGCTTTTTCTGCAATATCGAACGCGTAGTTAAATAATTTTTGTTTAAGTGGCGTTGAATCCATCATACGGGCTTTAACGTCAGCTAAAATCCCTTCCCATACACGTGGTGCAAGAAGAACGAATGTTGGTCCAATTTCACGTAAATCAGGCATTAGTGTTTCTTGCCCTTCTACGAAGTTAACTATTTGACGAGAAATTAACGCTTGGCCTACTGCGTATACTTGCTCCATGATCCATGGAAGCGGTAATACAGATACATAGTTATCACCAGGTTGGCGAGGGTCAGCACGCAAATACGAACTACAATGCTTAACAAAGTTACCACCACCTAAGAAGGCAATTTTAGGCTTTGACGTTGTACCAGAGGTAGTACAGTAAATAGCAGTATCTTCAGCATTAGTTGTATCAACATAAACGTCATATAATTCAGGAGACATTTTGTCGATTTCTTGACCCTGTTTATATATGTCTTCAATACTAATTAAACGTTTATCATCATACTTACGCATACCACGTGGGTCACAGTAAATAATCATTTTAACGTCAGGAATTTCTTCGCCTAATTCAAGCAACTTATCACATTGCTCTTCATCTTCTGCGATTACAACGGTTGCATTACTTTTGTTAAGTAAGTAAACCACTTCTTCATGTAATGAATCTTGGAAAATACCAATTGAGTAACAACCCATAGCATGTGCTGCTACTTCACCCCAAACCCACTCAGGTCTGTTGTCACCTAATAAGGCGATAGCATCTTTTGGATTAACACCTAATTTTCTAAGTGCTAATGAGATCCATTTAACGCGGTCGCTGTATTCTTGCCAGTTAAATTCATTCCAAATACCGAATTCTTTTTCACGCATGGCAATATCAGTTGGCCAGTTTTTAGCGTTATGCCTCAGTATTTTTGGAAAAGTATCTAACTCTCCCATTTCATAATCGTTTGTTACTGCTTGTAAATTAGACATTAGCTAGCCTCCTGTACTGCTTCTTCTTCATCATCTTCGATACCAAGATAAGCACGTTTAACATGTGGATCAGCCATAACTTCATCAGGTAAACCTGACATAAGTTTTTTACCAAAATCAAGCACCATAACTTGGTGTGATATATCCATAACTACGCCCATATCATGTTCAATCATGACTACGGTAATACCAAATTCTTCATTTAAATCGAGGATATAACGAGCCATATCTTCTTTTTCTTCTAAATTCATACCAGCCATAGGTTCATCAAGAAGAATTAATTCTGGTTTCAGTGCCATTGCACGTGCCAGCTCAACACGCTTACGTAAACCGTAAGACAAAGTACCGCTGTCTCTTATACACATCTCCGAGCCCA
>CAJXUT010000284.1 GCA_913061365.1 uncultured Colwellia sp. | reverse complement strand
TGTGTATAAGAGACAGGTGTATATATGATGCACACAAAAAACTTTTGAAATAACACCACATAAATAGTTTACGTTTACGTAAACTTCCTGTAGAGTTATTTCAATGATAAAAATTTAATCAAAAAAAGTTAACGCACAATATGACCCTTAAAAGAAAAGCAATACAAGCCAGCTATTCGATTAGTGAATTATCAAAAGAATTTGATATCACTACGCGTAGTATTCGATTTTATGAAGATCAAGGGTTATTGGCACCTACACGTAAGGGACAAACACGTATTTATAGTCAGCGTGACAAAGTTAGACTAAAACTGATTTTACGTGGAAAACGCTTAGGTTTTTCATTAGGTGAAACCGGTAGATTATTTGAACTTTATGATGCTGATAAGTCCAGTGCAAAACAATTAACTATCATGATGGAGTTAATTGCAGATAAGAAAATAGATTTAAAACAGAAACTTGATGATATTAACGCTCTTTTGGTTGAATTGAATGATATTGAAAACAATTGCCAAAAGATATTAACGACACTCACAACGTAAAACTACATAGGAATAAAATATGATTTCTCCATTTAGCTCATTGAATTTTAATTTAGGCGAAACCGTGGATATGATCCGCGAAACTGTTAATGCTTTCGCCCGTGATGAAATTGCTCCACGTGCAGAACAAATTGATATTGATAATGAATTTCCTAATGATTTATGGCGCAAATTTGGTGACATGGGTTTATTAGGTATGACTGTTGATGAGCAATACGGTGGTTCTGCCTTAGGTTACATGGAACACATTGTTGCAATGCAAGAGATTAGCAGAGCGTCAGCATCTGTTGGTTTAAGCTATGGCGCATGTTCAAACTTATGTATTAACCAATTAAGCAAAAATGCAACTCATGAGCAAAAGTTAAAGTACTTACCAAAATTATGTACTGGTGAACATATTGGTGCTTTAGCGATGAGTGAACCTAATGCTGGTTCTGATGTAGTAAGCATGAAATTACGTGCAGACAAAAAAGGTGACAAGTACATCCTTAACGGTAACAAGATGTGGATAACAAATGGCCCAGATGCCAATGTATATGTTATCTACGCTAAAACAGACACAAGTGCTGGCTCTAAGGGTATTACTGCATTTATCGTTGAAAGAGACTTCCCTGGATTTTCTCGCCATCAAAAATTAGACAAACTTGGTATGCGTGGTTCAAACACATGTGAATTAGTGTTTGAAGACTGTGAAGTACCTGCTGAAAATATACTTGGAGAAGAAGGTAAAGGCGTTAGAGTATTAATGTCTGGTCTTGATTATGAGCGCTTAGTTTTAACTGGCGGCCCATTAGGTATTATGGATGCGTGTATGGATCTTGTTGTTCCATATATCCATGACAGAAAACAATTTGGTCAATCTATTGGTGAATTCCAACTTGTTCAAGGGAAAGTAGCCGATATGTATACGCAAATGAATGCGGCTAAATCATACGCCTATACTGTTGCACAAGCATGTGACCGTGGTGAAACAACACGTAAAGATGCTGCAGCCGTTATTCTTTACTCTGCTGAACTGGCAACTCAAATGGCATTAGATGCTATTCAATTACTTGGCGGTAATGGCTACATCAACGAATTTCCAGCAGGTCGTTTATTACGTGACGCTAAATTATATGAAATTGGTGCAGGTACTTCAGAAATTCGTCGTATGTTAATTGGTCGTGAGTTATTCAACGACTCTAAGTAGTAATTCATCTAGTTGCTGTACAGCTTAATTAATTCGTCAAAAGTACTCATTGATAATTATCAACCTCGTGCTTTTTACTTTTACTTAAACCGTACAGCTTAACGCTGAATCACCACTAATAACTAATTAATTTCATTGAATGATAAACCATTTATTTGAACACCAGTAAAAGCTTGGTTTACAGCAAATTAGTTCTAATACAAGGCAAAAAAGCGGATTTGACGTTAGTCAATGAGCATTTTTCAACGCAGTATTATAACTCAATAGCCAAAAAACAAGCTCTTACTAACTAATTAAAAGGCTTTCCCCGTGGCAAAAATAGTAAGTAAAATAAACACTCGCAGCCAAGACTTCTTAGACAATGCTGCACATATGCAAACCCAAGTTGATGATTTACGAGAAAAACTAAGTGAAATCAAACTTGGTGGTGGCGAACGTTCTCGAGATCGTCATGTTGGACGTGGTAAATTATTACCAAGAGACAGAGTCAATGCACTACTTGACGATGGTTCAGCATTCTTAGAGTTTTCACAGCTAGCTGCTTATAAAGTTTACGATGATAATGTACCAAGTGCAGGTATTATTACTGGTATAGGCCGAGTTGCTGGGCAAGAGTGTGTTATTGTTGCCAACGACGCTACCGTTAAAGGTGGAACTTACTACCCACTAACAGTAAAAAAACATCTTAGAGCTCAATCTATTGCACAAGAAAACAACTTACCTTGTATTTATTTAGTTGATTCAGGTGGTGCAAACCTTCCAAATCAAGATGATGTATTCCCTGATAAAGAACACTTTGGCCGTATTTTCTTTAACCAAGCAAACATGTCAGCTAATAATATTCCTCAAGTTGCCGTCGTTATGGGCTCTTGTACTGCAGGTGGTGCTTATGTACCAGCCATGGCAGATGAATCAATTATTGTTAAAGAGCAAGGCACAATATTTTTAGCAGGGCCTCCTCTTGTTAAAGCTGCTACAGGTGAAGTAGTAAGCGCGGAAGATTTAGGTGGTGCTGATGTACATTGTCGTACTTCTGGTGTAACCGATCATTACGCACAAAATGATAACCATGCACTTGAAATTGCTCGCTCAGCGGTTGCAAACCTTAATAGAGTGAAGCCAGTTACTATCAACTTTGAAGAAGTTGTTGAACCTGCATACCCAAGTGACGATATTTACGGCATTATTCCTAAAGATACACGTCAACCTTTTGATGTACGTGAAATAATCGCACGTATCGTTGATGGTAGTGACTTTCACGAATTTAAAGCCCTTTACGGTAGTACCTTAGTTTGTGGCTTTGCTAATATTTATGGTTACCCTGTAGGCATTGTGGCAAACAACGGTGTGCTATTTGGTGAATCAGCTGAAAAAGGCGCTCACTTCGTTCAATTATGTGCTCAACGAAAAATTCCACTGGTATTCTTACAAAACATAACAGGTTTTATGGTTGGTAAACAGTACGAGTCAGGCGGTATTGCTAAACATGGCGCTAAAATGGTAACTGCTGTTGCCACTGCGCAAGTACCTAAATTTACGATTCTAATTGGTGGTAGTTTTGGTGCTGGAAACTACGGTATGTGTGGTCGAGCTTATGATCCTCGTTTCTTATTTATGTGGCCAAATTCACGTATTTCAGTAATGGGTGGCGAACAAGCTGCTGGCGTTTTAGCACAAGTTACACGCGATAAAAAAGAAAAAGCGGGTGAAACTTGGAGCGAAAGCGAAGAGCAACAATTCAAACAACCAATCATCGAGAACTATGAACACCAAGGGCATCCTTATTATGCTTCTGCACGTTTATGGGATGATGGAGTTATCGACCCTGCTGATACTAGACAAGTTTTAGGCTTAGCTATTTCTGCCTCATTAAATAAACCAATTGAAGATACTAAGTTCGGCATCTTCCGTATGTAACCGTGCATAATTGCATAAATAACAAGGGTAAAGCGTACTTATTATGAATACCAATAACGACACGGTTTTATTAGAAGTTAATGAGCAAGGTATTGCCACCGTTACTTTGAATAATCCTGAAAAACACAATGCTTTCGATGACAATATCATTAAAAAATTAACGGATATTTTTAATGATATTAGTGAACGTGATGATATTAGCATCATGATTTTAGCCTCAAACGGTAAAAGTTTTAGTGCTGGAGCTGACCTTGGTTGGATGAAGCGCATGGCAGGTTACTCGTATGAAGATAACCTTAAAGATGCCAATGCATTAGCAACCATGCTCAAAGCCTTAAACTTTTTACCACAAACAACCATCGCTAAGGTTCAAGGTGCAGCTTTTGGCGGCGCAGTTGGTTTAGCAAGCTGTTGCGATATTGTTATCGCAAGTACTAAAGCAAGCTTTTGTTTGAGTGAAGTGAAAATAGGTTTAATACCTGCCACTATCAGCCCTTATGTTGTTGATGCAATTGGACTAAAAGCAAGTCGCCGTTACTTCCAAACGGCAGAACGTTTTTTTGCTGATAAAGCACAACAAATTGGCTTAGTTGACGAGGTGGTAGCTCCTGAAGCATTAACTGATGAAGTTAGCGCCATGGTAGCCACATTACTAGCCAATGGTCATCAAGCAAGACGTCAAGCTAAAAAACTTAGTCAAGATGTTGCGTTTCAAACCATTGATGACAACTTACTAAAAGACACTAGTGAACCTGTCTCTTATACACGTCTCCGAGCCCACGAGACGTAGAGGAATCTCGTATGCCGTCTTCTGCTTGAAAAA
>CAJXUT010000283.1 GCA_913061365.1 uncultured Colwellia sp. | reverse complement strand
ATTTAATAATTTTTCATAAATGACTTTTAAATTTTTAGCCACACTACCCCATGAAAATACCTTTGCTTCACTTAGCATGGCATTCTTGTCTTCTTTTGTTATCTGCATTGCTTGAATACTATTTATGGCATCTAATAATACTTTTTTATTGCCAGTTTTAATCGGTTGGATGTATTTTGATGACTGGGCAAGATCTAATCCATTCTTATCTGTCATGATAACGGGAGTACCTTGAGAGAGTGATTCAATAGCGACTAAGCCAAATGTCTCCCCTTGGCTATATAAAACTGTTGCAATGGCATTGGCGTAATACTGTTTTAAGTCAATAGAGCCAGGTTCCAGAGCACCAGCGTAATGCACAGAATTACCTCCAACTTTTATTATCTCATTGAAATATTTTTTATCTAAAATTTCACCTGCTAAGATTACTTTGACACTGCTACCTTTGAGAAACTCAAGTACCATCTTTTGGTTTTTATAATGAGATATACTTCCGGGTAAGAATATATATGGATCCGTAGATGTTTGTAGTACTAAGTCGGCATTAAAGTAGCTAGTTTCAAGGCCGTTTGAAACTATATATATGTTAGTGTTTAGCTCTGCGCCAAAAAGCTTTGAAAGCATATCTTTCTCTTTTAAACTTTGAGCTACTATCGCACCTGTTTTAGTTAATGATTGCTTTATTTGCTTTGTTGTTGAATACATATGACTTCCTCGTATTGGGGAAGTTAATACAAGTGCTAAGTACTCGAGTAATTTAAAGCGTAAAATCTCTAAATGATTATAGTTAGGCTGAACAATAGGTGAGACGACTACAGGAATATTTTGTCGTGTAGCCTCTTCTATCCATAAATAGTTTGCATGGGATACACCAAAGATATGTAAGCAATCAAAATCACAAAGAGTATGGTGTATATCAGAGAAATACTTAACAGTAACACCGAGTGCTTCTAATGCTATTTTTGATTGTAGCATTTGCGTTTGAAGACCACCTTTTCTCTGGTGAGCAGTAGCATATGTAACAAAAGCAATTTTCATATTAAATCCTAAATAACATTTGAAAGAACTATTTAAATAGAGGTGTGATTAGTCTTTTTATTGTGTACTTTTGTTTTTCACTCCATCTTCCTAGGGTTATTATTATGATTAATGTGCCAAGCAGAACGATAGCACGTGTTAGCCAAGAGCTGGGCTCTTCAGGACTAATGAGAACAAAGAGCTGGATCAGTGGACGATGAAATAAATAAAGCGCAAAAGTTAAAGAAGCAGTCCATCGAATGAACGAGGAGCATGCTTCTAATATATGGCCTAGCTTGATCAATAGAGAAGGAACAAATAATAAGTGTAATGTGAACACTATTGCTTCAAAGTAATCAGCGATTAAGTATCTACCATAAAATGCAAAAGTAAAATTATCTCTAACCCAAGGGCTAGCGAAGATTAATAATAATAAGCAGGTAATTGATATAGCAATTTCAATATATTGGTTAATGAATGGTTTATTACTTTTATGTAAAAAGTATAAAAAATAGCCCATTAACCAGATTGGAAATAATGCAACAATTGCAGGGCCTGAAATCAATAAAGCTAAAACTATAATGGCGAATCGTTTAATTCCGGTTAAAAATAGTGCAGCGGCAAATATAAAATAATAGGCGAACTCAAAGCTTAAAGACCAAAATGGGCCATTTATTCCAGGATTTAGTGCTAAGCCATGTAAGTTTTGTATTAAGAAAAAGGAGAGTATGTAATTTAATACTTGGTTTCCCTCAGGATATCCCCAGGGTCCGTCAATATAAAAGCTTGGATCTATCTGTAAGCCAATATAATCACAAATAGCAGTAATAAAAAGAGCGGGAATCACGACTGACAATAATCGAGAAATACGTGCAATACTGTAATCGGATAACTTTTTTTCTTTAGTATCTGTTACGAATGCTATGACATAACCAGAGAGCACAAAAAACATGATTACCGCTGTTTGTAAATATGTGCCAAGCTGCCAAAAAAGCCCACCGGTAAAAGCTTGACCAGATGAATGACCGAGGAAAACAATCATTGCGGCTGTTAATCTGACAACATCTAAATACAGAGATGTTAATCTATTCATTTAAAATCCAGTTTTATTTATTTAAGAGGTTAATTTTACATTTAATCAAGTGATACTTAAAGCTACAATAGCTCTCTACATTAAAATTAACGTATGACCTAAGCTGTGATGAAGGCTTATTAAAGGATTATTTTTTGAATAAGGCATTTCTATGGTCTTTTGCGGGCCAGTATACAAAAATATTACTTCAACTTGTCACCATGGTTGTTCTAGCTCGTTTATTGACGCCTGACGAGATTGGTATCTTTGCTATCGCAACGGCAATATTGGCAATAGGCCATGTATTTCGAGATATGGGGATTGCCCAATATCTTATTATTGAAAAAGATCTTACAAAAGAAAAAATTGAAGCCGTTTTATTTCTCAATTGGTTAGCTTGTATCTTTTTAGCTGTTTTACTAGTTGCAGCGGGTGATTACGCTAGTGAATTTTATAATAATGAGATATTGACAGATATTTTTGCCGTATTGGCATTAAACATAATTTTTATTCCCTTAGGTACAGTTGCTCAAAGTCAAATTCGCAGACAAATGAGGTTTAAACGACTTGCTTTTATAGAAAATTGTAGCTTATTTGTTAATGTTGTTTTATCTATTATCCTCGCTTTACAAGATTTTGGAGCAATGTCACTTGCTTATGCTTCATTAGCGGGCACAATTACAACCTTAGTTTTACTGCATTTTTTAATGCCGACGAAACAGTTCTATATTCCTAACCCTAAGGCATTAAAAATAGTATCTCCTTTTATTTTTAATGTTGGCGGAGCTAATTTTCTTGCTCAATTTACTAATAGCAGCCAAGCAATATTAGTGGGTAAGTTTTTATCTGAGAGTGCAGTAGCTATATTAGATAAAGCTGGAGCACTAATTCAACTACTTGACCGTCTTATTTTTGGTGCCATTCAGCCGGTATTAACCCCTTTCTTTGCGAATTTAAAACATAATAACCAAGACTCGACTAAAGCTTATTTGACCTTAGTACAGATATCTATTGCTTTTGCATGGCCATTTTTATTTTACTTAGCATATTTTGCAGACTATCTCATTCCACTGTTTTATGGTGACCAGTGGCATGACGCTATTGAACTTGTGATTTATTTGTGTTTGGCGGGAGGCTGTATTAATTTCTCTCGATTTTTTGATACTTTTTTAATTAGTACGGGATCACAAAAAATTGTTTTTAAGTTAAATTTATTATTTATGATAATTCGAGTCCTATTATTGGTTGTTTATTCATCATATGGATTAGTTTTTATCGTAAAAGTACTTGGACTATTCGAAGTATTTAAAAGTGTAGTAACAACTTTTTATCTAACTAGTAAACTGTCATTTAAGCTTACTGAATTTATTTCACAAGTCTTTAAAGGGATAGTGGTTTTATTGATGTCTTTATTACCATTATTAATTGTTGAGCTTGTTAGCATAGAGCTTCATACTCTTTTATCTTTTTCTTTATATGTTTTAATCGTGTGTCCTTTTTGGTTGCTCGGATTGAAAGTAACCAGTAACCCTTTATTTAAAGAAGTAGCTGTTTATCTTAAAAAAAGATAATGTGAACTTATACATACCCATGAATAAACCACCAAACGTAATGACCACTCTAAACGACATGAATAATAACGTTGACTTATGTTATGACAATTATTACCTTGCTCCAAAATCAGTAAACTTAGTTATAGCGCTGCTTAATCTATTTTTGTTCTTTTCTGTATTTTCGGTTCAGGCATCTGAAAATAATTTAGATCAGATACCTTGGGCGGAAGGTTCAACACTTCATGTTGGCGCGAATACTAAATATGCAAATTATTCGGCTCGTGTGAAGTGGCAGCAAGAAGGAGGAGACTGGTGTGATAAAGAAGGGAAATATAGAGGCAGCAATTTTTATGTAAATGCACCAGTAGAAGATGGGAAAGTAATATTAGATTTATCTTTGTTGTTTAAAGAGTATCAAAGTAAAAATTTTGTTTATGGTGATGTGATATTAAAAACCAATACTGGGAGTATTAAAGTAGCTAGTAAAGAAGCCGAAAAAACGTTAAATCTACCTTACATATATTTTAAAAACCAAGAAAAAGTTGAGTTTTTAATTCCTGAAGAAGACACTTACACCCATCCGTCAACGACTAGATCTTTAGGAAGTCGGAAGTTTATTAGTATAGATAAGAAAAATTTGGCCTTATTTAGATTTAAGGTGCCGTCAAGTGTGCAAAATAGCGCTAATTTACATTTAACAGTAACCGGTTCTATATCTAAAGATGCACAAATTGAAGTATATAGAAGTTGTTATCAACCTATACATAATCAGAAAGTATCTAAAGGTATAGCCACCAAATTCCCATTAGATAATGGAATTCAAAACCTGTCTCTTATACACATCTGACGCTGCCGAC
>CAJXUT010000282.1 GCA_913061365.1 uncultured Colwellia sp. | reverse complement strand
ACTATCCTCTTCGTCGGCAGCGTCAGATGTGTATAAGAGACAGCAACAGATTGTTTAGAAGCATTCAAAAAAGTTAAACACCTTTCAAACAATTTTATGGATATGTTTTTTATTAAACATATAAGTTGGAAGTATGAAAGTGAATTAAGATTGATGAATGAACATGGAGGCTTGGTTAAAATTGACCCTGAGTCTGTTGAAGAAATATATTTAGGAGGGAAAATGGCTAATGATAAAAAGGAACTAATTTTTAAACTATTACATCAGCAAAATAGTAATGTCTCTTTTTTTGAAAGCCAAATGAAAAAATCTGAATTTGGATTTGAACATTACCCTTATCAACATCACGGGTAATAGAAAGTAGGGGATAGATATCGCTTCCTTTTAAGTTTAAAACTTTTATTTTGTCGCGGTGGCGACGACACCCAAAGGGAGGCTGACGCCTGCCTCCCTTTGGAATCCCTCGGCGCTGCTAATCAAGTGTTACCCTTCACTCAAAGCAATATCTTCGACGTAACAGCGCTGAACGGGCATCCATGCCCTACATCGCTTTGTTCATCATCCATGATGAACATACGTGAATATTGCCTTTCATTCTGGCACTTGATTCAAGCAGACTTGGTGCGTGTTGGTAATGTTGAGGATAATAATGTTGGTTTTGTGGTTTTTAATCTTCAAAGAGTTAGGTGCTTAACTTTATTTCCTAACTGGACCACAAACTCCCTGTACCCATCTCAGCGTTGAAATAGTAATTTTGTTAAGTAGTTAATCGATGACAGCCATGGATGGCTGGAACTGACGTCGCGCAGGGACGAGCATTCGTCAGGTATCGATAACTACAAAAATTATTATTTCAGCTTTAGCAGAGTAGGGGCTCCGTGGGGTTCCAAGGGGACGCCGGAGGCAGTGTCCCTTTGGGTGTGGTCGCCACCGCGACATCAAGCAGGTAATTAAACTCCAAGCGCATGTTGTTGACTCCATAACTAATCAATAGCACTTTTGGCGCTACATCGCCACAGAGACGCCAAGTAGGTAATCATATTCGAAACATTTGCTGTTGAATAAATTACAGTAAACACTCATACCCGCTTATTCAATGTCAGATATTTAACTTATTAAATTGTGATTCATCGAACTTTATTTTAAGGTAAACATATCAATCGAGTTCGATTATTTATTGATGTACTAAATATGTACTTGGGTTCTATTTTAAAAATTTGAGGTTTGAATGAGAAAAATTACTTTGTTTTTTTGTACTGTATTATTGTTATCAGGTTGTGCGAGTACACAAGGCCCAAAATTTAAATCAGAGTTTTTAAAAAGTTATGATAACTTTGAACCGCACCCTCAAAAAGATGGTACATGGTTTAGTACGACTGAACACTTTGATTATCAAAAATTCAAATCTTACGATAAAATTGCTTTTGCGCCTATTACACTTTGGCTATCTAAAGATAAACCTTATCAAATTAAGGATATTAAAAAACAAGAAGCTATTGTCCGTTATTTTGAAAACACATTAAAAAAACGATTAAATAACAGTAAGCAAGTCGTTAAGCCCGGTACTCAAGATTCTTTATTAATTAAATTGGCAATCACCTATCTTGGTGAACGTTCATCTAAATTAGAGGCACTGGATTTTCTACCATTTCGTGTAGTAATGAATGGCGGAGAAATGGCATATTTAGCTGCTACGGATCAAAAAATTGCTATTGGTGAAGCTACTGTTGAAGTTGAGTTTGTTGATACAAATTCAAACCTTGGTTTAGTGTCTGCAATTCTAGAAAATGATACGGATGAGATATACGTAAATAATACAGACGATAATATAGAAGCAGCAAAAGCAATATTAAATAGTTGGACTGAACGATTGCATATGGCATTAAGTGATTCAAAACTATAATTGTGGCATATCGCTTGTTTCTTATCTTCTATGCAATAGATATTATTTAAAGTGAGAGTCTTTTGCATTTTAATGTTTTATTGAACGCTATTTATTTCACATAGTTATAATCTACAGTTGTATTCATGCAACTAAACAATGCTTAAGTGGTAAAGTTTAAGCATTGTTTAGTACTTCACCCTCAATAAAGTACAAATAATTTTATTGTCATAGTTTTGTCAACAAACCGTAATATCCCCCGATTATATTGATGAAAAACATCAATGAGAGTAATGGATATGAAAGACAGTCAATGGCAAGAGTTAGATTTTAGTGATTTTGAAGATGAAGAGCAGTTTGAAAAGAAGAAAAATAAAGTACAAAAGAAAAGAAAGTGGCGTGAAATAGAGGCTTACAAAGAGCAACAGCGAGAACGAAAATTTATGGATGTTAATGATCATTATTATTCAATGTAATGACAAGCTACATAGTTTTCATCATTAGTTATGACAGTTATCAAAGCTTATAACGTTGTTGTATGAGCTTTGGTGCTGTCATTTAGTGAATCAATTTTGTAATGTTAACAAGTTCTATAACTATCTGTTTAGGCAAATTAAATGTAGATCAGAATGACACTTACAGTTTCTCACATTTGTTATACATTTCACCCACACAAAGCATAAAGAAACTAACGCGATAAGATTTTATTATTACTCCTGTAATTTATACACATCAAATTTAGGGACTAACTATTATGAAAAAATCACTTATCAGCATCGCATTACTTTTAACCTCATCTGTTGTTTTTGCACAAACAGAATATCCTGAAAACCCAGTACTAAGACCTTTAACCCTAACCGAGGGAACTATTTCTGTTAGTGGGGCTTTATTATGGGGTGAAGAAAATAATGATAGTCGCGGTGCACTTGATTTAAATGCCGCTTATGGATTAACAGATAATTTAACCATTGGGTTAGGCGGTGTTAATTACCGAGTATTAGCCCGTGCTGAAAATAAAGAAGGATTAGAGTTATCTGTAGGCTTAGGCGTGAGAGGTTACCAAGATTCTACCTTAAACGGTGACTCAATTGGTTACGGTGCAGATTTAAATGGTAAATATGTGTTTGACGAAAATATCGCGATGACTTTCTCTTTAGGTTATATCAAGTGGGATGAAGAAAAGCTAAAAAACAAAGATGAGTACCGTTATTCATTAGGTATGCAAGCCAAAGTTGCAGAAGATTGGACTGCGGGCGTTAATTACACCTATAGAGATTTACAAGGTTTTACCCAAAATGAAGCTCATGAAGCGAACGTAGGTTTAAATTATACTTACAGCAAGAGTACAGATATTGGTGTTTTTGTTGGTTACTCAAGTTTTGATGCTCAACAAAACGGCTATAAACTTGATGACAGTTTTGAGCGAGTGGCAGGCGTTTACGCAGCTTATCGTTTTTAGTCAAGGTTATTAATGTTATTTAGGCTCTAATAGCAAACGTATAATCCCTTAGATAAAACATAGTATCAAAGGGATTATAAAAGTGTTATCAATTGAAGGGAGTAGCTTAACCGTCAGCGTTAATCGTTGAAATTAACTCAGCAAGACAGGCTTCATTTTGTTCATGAGGCACTTGGCAAGTTCCTGCTGCATTATGCCCACCGCCATTATATTTCAACATAAGTTCACCAACATTTGTTTTTGAACTGCGATCAAAAATAGACTTACCTGTAGCAAAAACAGTGTTTTGTTTTTTAAGTCCCCACATCACATGAATAGAGATATTACATTGTGGAAATAGAGCATAAATAATAAAACGGTTGCCTGAGTAAATAATTTCTTCTTCTCTTAAATCTAATACCACCAAATTATCATGAACAGTGGCACAGCGTATTATTTGCTCTTTAAATTTCTCTTCATGTTCAAAATAAAGATCGGTACGCTCTTTAACATCAGGTAGTTCTAATAACTGATCAATGCTGTGATCCTTACCAAAATCAATAAGGTTCATCATAAGTTCATAGTTGGAAATACGAAAATCTCTAAAGCGACCTAGGCCTGTGCGTGAGTCCATAATAAAGTTAAGTAATTCCCAGCGTTTCGCGTGTAGAACTTCTTCTTGGTTAAACTGCGCAGAGTCTCCTTTATCAACGGCATTCATCATGCCTTTCCAGCTTTCAGGAAATGTGTTTTCACCGCCGTAATAATCATATACAACGCGGGCTGCAGAAGGCGCATTTGGGTCAATTATATGGTTGTCTCGCTTTTCATTTCGAAGCGTTTCACTGTGATGATGATCAAAAGCAATATGTACGCCATCAACGTAAGGTAAATTAGTTGAAATATCGTTAGCTCCAACCTCAATAATACCATCTTGCATGTCTTTGGGGTGAACAAAGAGAATGTCGTCAACTAGATTAATATTTTTGAGCAAAATAGCACATACTAGACCATCAAAATCACTACGAGTTACCAAACGATATTGTTTACTATCAGACATTTACTATCTCCATTTATTATTATTTATCTTAACTTTTTAACACTATATTGTTTATTCAAGCAGAATAAAAGCTGTCTCTTATACACATCTCCGAGCCCACGAGACGTAGAGGAATCTCG
>CAJXUT010000281.1 GCA_913061365.1 uncultured Colwellia sp. | reverse complement strand
CGAGATTCCTCTACGTCTCGTGGGCTCGGAGATGTGTATAAGAGACAGGGGTGTGGTAGTTTAAACTAGTTTCATACGCCTATATCTATTAAGTATTCAAATAAATGTTATTAAATAAACCCGTACCTTTATATCCGCCATATATTGATTTATGTGAATTTGATTTTGATGATTACCCAGAATTAGATAAAGTTTTCTCATCTAATGAAACTTGGTGGCTTGATCAATTTAATTGGGGAAAAGAATTTCTTGTTTATATAGGTAGAAATAAATCTAGTCATACTTATGATCGATTTAGAAATGATGTTGAACGTTTTATTTTGTGGTCTTTCATAGAAAAGAAAAAACCAATAGATCAATTACGTAAGTCAGATTTACTTGAGTACGCAGATTTTTGTTGGCAGCCACCAGTATCTTGGATTGGAACATCTAATCAAGAACGCTTTAAAATATCTAATGGATATTCATCAGCCAATGAACTTTGGTTTCCTTATAAGATTCAAGCGCCTAAAAGTCTTAAATCAGATTATGTTATCGATAAGAAAAAGTATCGGCCATCACAGCAAACACTTTCATCAATGTTTACCGCTATCATTGTTTTCTATAATTATCTGATGGCTGAGGATTTTTGTATCGGTAATCCAGCACAAATTGCTAAAAAAGATTGTCGCCACTTTATTATTGATTCTCAAGTTAAAGAAGTTAAACGTTTAACTGCTTCTCAATGGCAATATGTTCTAGATACTGTTGTTGAAATGGCTGATGAAAACCCAAACTTTGAACGTAATTTATTTGTTATTGCCGCGTTGAAAACCCTATTTTTAAGGATTTCAGAGTTATCTGAACGGCCCAATTGGTCACCTACTATGGGCCATTTTTGGCAGGATGATGATGAAAATTGGTGGCTTAAAATCTTTGGAAAAAGCCGAAAATTACGAGATATAACCGTTCCTCTTGATTTTCTACCTTTTTTAGAGCGTTACCGTGCTTCTCGAGGTTTATTAGGCTTACCATCAAGTAATGAAAATTCAATTCTTGTTGAAAAAATACGCGGCCAAGGTGGCATGACATCTCGACATTTACGGAGATTAGTTCAAGCCGTTTTTGATCAAGCATATGAAAATATGCGTTGCTCAGAAGGTGAAAATAAAGCCTTAAAGCTAAAAGAAGCCTCTGCTCATTGGTTAAGGCATACCGGTGCTAGTATGGAAATTGAACGTGGGCGCCCTCTTAAAGATATTTCTGAAGATCTTGGTCATGCTAGCATGGCAACCACTGATACGGTTTATGTTCAAAGTGAGAATAAGAAGCGTGCAGAAAGTGGAAAACGAAGAAAAGTAGATTAAGTCACTTTGAAAATGTTTTTATCAGCCTTTATTCGCTAATACATTTTCTTTACTCTATTACAGGCTAACCATATGTTTTATTTACAGAAATAATAATTATGCTCAATTTAAAAGCTGATACCATCGCATCTAATAAAATTCACTATGAAGAGACTAAATATGGTCCTGTCTCTGTTTATGAAAATAACGATTATATATGGCTAACTTTTAGTGATGAGCCTGGTATTAACATGAGCACTCAAGGTGTAATGAATAAAGCTTATCCAGATAAAGTATGTACACCGGTAAAACAAAGCATGTTTTTATTTTTGCTTACTCCAATACATAATGCGCGCATTTTAAATATGGGATTAGGTGCTGCAGGTGTTGAACGTACGCTAAGACATATTGAACATAAACCTAATTCAATAGGCTCAATATGTCAGTTTGACACTGTAGAAATAAATGTCAGCATCATTAGCTTAGCGAAAAAATATTTTAACTTACCAGATAATCATGTTATTTATCAAGAATGTGCCGAGACATTTATTACACACTGTACCCATCGTTATAATGTAATAAATATTGATATTTTCAATGATGAACATCATCCAATATTTATTAAAAGTCATTCGTTTTGGCAAGCTATTTATAATTGTTTAGATAAAAGTGGTCAAGTATTAATTAACCTTAACCCCAAAACAGGACAAGATTTACAATTACTTTTAGTACTATTACGTAGCCATTTTTCATGCGTTGCTTTGGTTGAATTTAACAAGTATAAAAATATCGTCCTTATGCTTAGTGATCTCTCGTTACAACACATAACAATTGATGCAATACACTCTTCTAATTTAATGCAGTCTATTGCGCCAAACCTACATGATAATATAAAGAAAATTCATCATATAGAATAGTTAACTAATATCTATTATTTGTTTTGTTGGCAACATTCAATGTGAGATCATAAAAATTAATTTTTTGTAATAACAATACTTATTTATTGTACCTCTACTTAGCTATACAATGTCATCGTTTTTCATCACAAATCAGTGCCCTTTTGAAATCAAAATTAAAACTCAGTAATCGTTTGCAGCAAATTAATAATATGGTGACATCAGATTATCACCATATTTGGGATTGCTGTTGTGATCATGGCTTACTTGGCTGTGCTTTATTAATTAGAAAGGCTGCCAATAACATCCATTTTGTTGATATTGTTCCAGAATTAATGAGCGAGTTAGAGCAAAAACTTTGCCTTTTTTATGAAAATTCATCTTGGAAAACTCACTGCCTTAATGTGACAAATTTGCCTTTAGCCAAATATGAAGGAAAACATCTCGTTATTATTGCCGGTATTGGTGGAGATTTGATGATTAAATTTATTGAAGCTATTTTTCAACAATATAAAATCCTCAATATTGATTTTTTACTGTGTCCTGTTCACCATCAATATTCATTGCGTCAAAAATTAATAGCATTAGATTTTAGTTTGAAAGACGAAGTTTTAGTTGAAGATAATCAACGTTTTTATGAAATACTACTCGTTACGTCATCAAGTGAAAACCATTATAAAATACATCCTGTTGGTAGTAATATTTGGCAAGCAAAATCAGAAAAACAAAATGAAGTAACCAAAAAATACTTGAAGAAAACTCTCAATCATTACCAACGTATTCAGCAAGGGCTACAATTAAGCAGTAGCAAAGATAAGATAAACAGCGTTCAACATATTATCAATGCTTATCACGACGTAAGTTTATAACTTTTTAATTAGTCAGTTACGCTGCCATAAAATATATAACATCGTGAAATCAAACATCTTCATTTGTAGAATAGCTAAGAACTTTATTAGCAATTGAGTAAGAAAACCCTTTAGCAATTAAATGGCGTAACGCTTTTTGCTTCAATTTTATTTCTTCAATAGGTTCTTCGCCAAATTTCCTTATTTTCAGGATTAATGCTTTATTAAAGTAATCTTCATCCGTTGTCTCAATAGCACTAATGCATTCGTCGATTATTTGAGATGAGAAACCTTTTACATACAATTTTTCTTTTATTTTATTCGAGCCTATATTTTTCTCGACTAAACTATCTGTTATACGCTGTGCATAACGAAGATCATTCACAATACCTCGTTCTATAAGATAATTTAGTGCCGCTTCATTAAATTGTGTGTCTTCTCTAAATAATAAATCGGCTTTTTGTCGTAACTTTTTAGCTGAATAATCACCATAACGTTCAATCATCCATTGCATATAACCTTTGACGCGATCATACGAAATATCTTGCGGTGCTATATTATTTTGCTTTTTGTTATACATAATATTATGAACCCTTATTACTTATCTCTTTTTGATTATTAAAAAACTTAAAACCCTTAGTTGTAAAATTAACTATCATTCTCTGTTTATTAACACTGTATTTTAGGGATATCTCGCCATTGACTGGTATATTGTGGGCTTAAAAATTCACGACGCATTTGCCATTTTTTTTCATGCCCTTCAGCGGCTAAGGTTAACATGCTGTCACCATACTTATAATTTATATTATCTAAACATTTCATTAAGTTACTATTAGTATGATCGGGCATAAATAAGTCTGGTTGTGTAAAATTTCTATTCGTTAATTCTATTGCTCCAACACCACAACGGTAAAATTTAACGTCTGTACTGTATAGATTATCAATAACCTGATTTATCCCATTTGCCATTTCGCATGTATTATCTGTAGGCATAATAAATGAATACACGATAGTTTGTTTGTAATAACGTTCATCATGTGGAGAGCTAGAAGCAAATACCACTAACTTTTTAATAAGCGAATTTTGTCTTCTTACCTTTCTACCAACAATTGCAGCATGTGTGGTTAATGCCGCTCGTAATTCATCTTTAACTGTAATACGTTGCCCAAAACTTCGCGTTGAAAATATTTCTTGTTTAGGTGACTTTACTTCATCCCAAGAGAGACAACTTATACCGTTTAACTCATTGACTGTTCTTTCTGTTAGCACACTAAATTGTTGTCGTATATATTTAGGGCTTTGTGCTGATAACTGAGCAGCAGTATTAATTCCCTCATTCGTTAACCGTTTCGCTATTTTACGACCAATACCCCAGACTTCATCCACAGTCATACGAGTTAATACTGTCTCTTATACACATCTCCGAGCCCACGAGACGTAGAGGAATCTCGT
>CAJXUT010000280.1 GCA_913061365.1 uncultured Colwellia sp. | reverse complement strand
TACGAGATTCCTCTACGTCTCGTGGGCTCGGAGATGTGTATAAGAGACAGTTTGAATGCCAGCAATCTGTTGAATTTGTTCAGCCACTAATGGATGAAATACAACAGACTCATCAATACGGTTAATAAACTCAGGTTTAAAGTGATGACTGACTTCTTGCATTACTTGGCTTTTCATTTGTTGATATTGACAATCACCCTTAAATTCTTGAATGACTTCAGAACCAATATTTGCGGTCATAATGATGACTGTATTTTTAAAGTCTACTGTTCTTCCTTGACCATCAGTTAACCTACCATCATCAAGAACTTGTAATAGTATATTAAAAACATCACTATGTGCTTTTTCTACTTCATCCAATAAAATAACTGAGTATGGCTTACGTCTTACCGCTTCAGTTAAATAGCCTCCTTCTTCATAGCCCACATATCCTGGAGGTGCTCCAACTAATCTGGCAACAGAATGCTTTTCCATAAATTCAGACATATCTATACGAATAAGTGAGTCTTCACTATCAAATAAGAACTCTGCCAACGCTTTAGTTAGTTCTGTTTTACCTACTCCTGTAGGCCCTAGAAATAGAAAGGATCCTATTGGCTGATTTGGATCCGCCAAGCCCGCCCTTGAACGTCTGATAGCATTAGACACTGAAGTGACCGCTTCAGTTTGACCAATCACTTTTTGATGTAACTCTCTTTCCATATTGAGCAATTTATCACGCTCTTGTTCTAGCATTTTGGCTACGGGTATTCCTGTTGCCTTACTAAGCACGTCTGCAATTTCCACTTCTGTTACTTTATTAGCTAACAAGCTCATCTCTTGCATTTCAGCTTGGCTTGCTAAATCAAGTTGCTTTTCAAGTTCAGGCAACTTTCCATACTGTAATTCAGACATCCGGTTTAAATCACCGCTTCTTCTCGCTGATTCTAATTCAATACGTGCTTGTTCTAATTCTTCCTTAATTGTTTGTGTACCGTATAATGCTGCTTTTTCTGTCGTCCATACTTCATTTAATTCATCATACTGTTGTTGTTTATCAATAATTTTTTCTGAAATAACCGACAACCGTTTTTTAGATGCATCATCAGCGTCTTTTTCTAACGCTTTTTGCTCTAACTTTAATTGAATTAAGCGACGTTCTAACCTATCTAAGTCTTCTGGCTTTGAGTCCATTTGTAGACGGATACTTGACGCAGACTCATCGATTAGATCAATGGCTTTATCAGGTAATTGTCTATCACTAATATAACGATCTGATAACGTTGCTGCGGCAACTATAGCGGGATCGGTGATATTAACATTATGATGTAATTCATAGCGCTCTTTTAAACCACGTAATATGGCAATGGTATCTTCTACACTTGGTTCTTCTATTAATACCTTTTGAAAACGACGTTCTAATGCAGCATCTTTTTCAATATATTTACGATACTCATCTATTGTAGTTGCGCCAACACAGTGTAAATCACCTCTAGCGAGCGCAGGTTTTAGCATATTTCCCGCATCCATTGCGCCGTCTGATTTACCTGCACCAACCATAGTATGCAATTCATCAATAAATAAAATGATTTGCCCTTCTTCTTGAGCTAGTTCATTTAGAACGGCTTTTAAACGCTCTTCAAATTCACCCCGATATTTTGCTCCTGCAACTAAAGCGCCCATATCTAAAGATAGTACTCGTTTATTTTTTAAACCTTCTGGTACTTCATGATCGACAATGCGTTGTGCTAATCCCTCAGCAATAGCGGTTTTTCCCACACCAGGTTGACCAATGAGTACAGGATTATTTTTTGTTCGGCGTTGTAAAACTTGTAAAGTACGTCGAATTTCATCATCACGCCCGATGACAGGATCTAATTTACCTTGTTCTGCACGCTCTGTTAGATCAACAGTAAACTTTTGTAATGCTTGACGAACGTCTTCAGCATTTTGGTCTTCTACTTTTTGACCACCACGCACATGCTCAATTGCCGCTTTGAGACGCTGCTCATTAGCCCCTAATGTTTTTAATATATTGCCCAAAGCTCCTTTGTCTTGAAGTGCTGCTAATAAAAACATTTCTGAAGAAATAAATTTATCTGACATTTTCTGGGCGTGCTTGTCACATAAATTAAATAATTTTCCTGTAGCTGCAGAGAGTTGAACATCTCCTGCAGAATCTTCAACTTGTGCTAAAGATTTAAGCGCCTGCTCAACTTCTATTCGTAAGGTGTGTACATCAACACCTGCGCTTTTCAACAAAGGAATGATGGAATTCCCATTTTGATTTAATAACGCCATCATCAGATGTGTTGGTTCTATAAATTGATGATCTCGTCCTAATGCTATCGACTGTGCATCAGCAATAGATTCTTGAAATGATTGAGTAAAACGGTCTAAACGCATAAATGTTCTCCTGCCATGTTACTGGACTTATTTGTATTGAACATACTTTAAAATAGTTAGTTATAACATTAGGACGCACAGCTAGTTTTTCAACACTCTATAAAATAATATACTGATTTATATAAGTAAAAATGATCTTTATAAGTGAACTACACTAAAGTAATTACTGATGCCATACGACCAGTAATGGAGCTTCTTCGATAGGAATAGTATTTTTCTGATTCAAAATAAGTACATTCTGGCAATGTACTTATTTTTGTTACACCCAAGCTATTCAACTGCAAGGTAGCGATTTGATGTAAATTTGCTAAAAACTTACCATTACTTTGTTGATTAAAGGCATTAGAGAACATACTACCTTGTTCAACAAAAGCCATTTTCACTTCACTGCCCACTTCAAATGCTTCTTTGCCTATACAAGGTCCTAGCCATGCATAAATTTCATCAGTTTTTGTGCCCATTTTAGCTATTGTTTCAGCTATAATATTTGCTGCTAAGGGTCGCCATCCTCCATGGATCGCTGCGATTACATTTCCTTGACTTGATATTAGCAAGATGGGTAAGCAATCTGCTGTCATTATAGCTAACGCTGTATTTTTTTCACGCGTGATCATCGCATCAGCAGTAAGTGACTGTGTGGACACTTTTGAAATTTCAACAACCGTATTACCGTGAACCTGTTCAAGCCATTGAATAGCTGTTTTTTCGGGGAGTAAATTTTGTAAGGATTTTCTATTATTCTCAACTTGCTCAGCACAATCACCTACATGTAAACCTAAATTAAAATCTTTATAAGCAGTATTTGAATTACTTTTCTTAAAAAAAGTTTGAATAGGCGAACAACAAGTAGTTTGTATTGCTATAACTCTATCTTTAAACGGTGCATCCTCTAGAGAATGCACCGGCCATTGAACAAACTCAATTGCAGAATTTGTTCTATTGTTTAAAGTGGCTAAATGGCAATCTTTAATACTTAATACTCTTCTTCTGCATTGAGCTTATTATCAGCTTGCAACAGCTCTACTAACTCAACAAAGTCATCAGGTAAATCTGCATGCCAAGTCATCGGTTCACCTGTAATAGGATGGTATAAAGATAACATAGCTGCATGTAAAGCCTGACGTTTAAAACTACGTAATTTAGTTAATAATTCAGGCGTAGAGTTTTTAGGCGGACGTGGTCTTCCCCCATATACAGGATCACCAACTAGAGGATGTGTTATATGCGCCATGTGAACACGAATTTGATGAGTACGTCCTGTTTCAAGACGTAACCGAAGTCGAGTATGTAAACGATATTTTTCCATAACACGATAATGTGTTACTGAAGGTCTACCTGATATTGTCACAGCCATATGTGTACGTTTAGTAGCATGTCGACCTATAGGTTCATCTACAAGACCTCCTGCTGTCATTAAACCATTCGCAACAGCTTCATATTCACGCGTAATTTCTCTTAGTTGCAACGCTTCCACTAAGTTAGTTTGTGCTGCAATAGTTTTAGCTACAACCATTAAACCAGTCGTGTCTTTATCTAGACGATGTACAATACCGGCACGAGGTACTATTTTTATTGCTGGGTAATGGTGTAATAGTGCATTAAGCACTGTGCCATCAGGATTACCTGCTCCAGGATGAACAACTAAACCAGCTGGCTTATTAATAACAAGAATATCATCATCTTCATAGACAATATCCAGTGCTATATTCTGTGCTTCAAATCGTTCTTCTGCTTCTACTTGAGCATTTATAACGATACTTTCACCACCATACATTTTCTCTCGTGCACGCGTTAATACTTCATCATTAACTATAACACTGCCAGCTAAAATCCAATCTTTTAATCTTGAACGCGAATAGTCGGGGAACATTATTGCTAAAGTCTGGTCTAAGCGTTTACCTAAACACGAATCAGGAACAATATCTTTATGTTGAATTATTTCAGCCATTAAACTCTCTTTAAATTTTTAACGTTGTGCAACTCGTCATTGTACTAGCGAAAATGCTAGGTTAGAATGCTTCTACAAAAGTATGCACCAAGCAGATTAATATCATTTTACCCTTTTTATTAAGGGCTTTCATACTTATTTAACCAGAATAAAAGGCTGTCTCTTATACACATCTCCGAGCCCACGAGACGTAGAGGAATCTCGTA
>CAJXUT010000279.1 GCA_913061365.1 uncultured Colwellia sp. | reverse complement strand
CTATCCTCTTCGTCGGCAGCGTCAGATGTGTATAAGAGACAGGCACAACCAGTACCTAATACTTTTATTTCTTTCATTATCATTCTCACTTAAATTAAGGTTTTAAATCAACGGAGTTAGAATATTAAAAATCCAACCTATTAGTGTAAATGCGGTGAGTAGCAACACAAAGAGTACGGCTAACAAGCGCCACTGCATAACTTGCTTTAACAAAATAAACTCGGGAAAGCTTGCGGCGACTGTACTCATACAAAACGCTAATGTTGTTCCTATTGGAAGACCTTGAGTAATTAAACTTTCCATCACAGGAATAACACCTGTTGCGTTAGAGTAGAGTGGAATGCCTAATAACACAGCAGAGGGGACAGACCACCATTGGCCATCGCCTAAATGTTCTTGAATCCAACCGTCAGGAACAAAGCCATGTAAAGCAGCACCTAAACCAACACCGATAATTACCCATTTCCATACACGGCCAAATATTTCTAGCATTTCTTCTTTAGCAAATGTGTGCCGTTCTTTTAATGATATTGTTTTTGAATGCTCTACTTTAACTTGTGCTGAGTTTCTACCGCGCTCTAACGCTTTCGCTGCAAATGATTGCAACCAACGTTCAGCTTTAATTGCGTCAAGAAATACACCGCCTAATATGCCCACTGACATACCAACAACAACATAGAGTAAGGTGAACTTCCATCCCAATAAACTCAGTAATAATAATACGGCTACTTCGTTAATTAAGGGGGATGTAATGAGAAATGACATGGTAACACCCACGGGGATTCCTGCTGAAGTAAAGCCTAAAAAGACAGGGATACTGGAGCAAGAACAAAAGGGAGTAATAGCACCAAAACCAGAGCCTAACAGATAGCCAACACCTTTATGTTTACCAGCTAAATAGTCTCGAACACGCTCAACATTCATCGATGCCCTTATTAAAGCGATAACGTAGATCATCACTAATAATAAAAAGAATATTTTGGTGGTATCTTCAATAAAGAAGTGGAGGGCATCACCAAGCTTTGTCTCTTTTGACAAGCCTAAAACATTTACGACTAACCATGTTGCAAAATCTGTGAATACTTCAAACATAATATTTTCCAAACCCGTCAACTAGCTCGTTTAACTTTATAAAACCAAATAGATGTTTCATCTTTGTACTCTCTAATTGTTATTTACAAAAACTTGCTTTGTCAGGTCTATTTTTCATTTGATTAAGACGCTGAAGTTCACTATAAATTAGTGGAATATTGTTTTCAGTTGTTTGCGCAATAACTGTTTTGGCCCACAATGGAAGGTCTGGATTCATACGATAAAATACCCATTGGCCATGCTTTCTGTCGGTGATAACTTGCGCTTTTTTTAGTACCGCAAGGTTACGCGACACTTTAGGTTGACTAGTTTCCCCTGTTGCCTCCATTATTTCACAAACGCATAGCTCTCCATGATAGTGCGTTAACATAAGTGTTTTTAGGCGAATGGTGTCAGTTAAGCCCTTATAAAATGAAATGGGATCAAATCCAGATAAGTGTGCATTTTTTTCAATGGTTTCTGAAGTTGTTGAGTGCTGAACAACGGCATTATTATTTTCTTCTATTGAGAGAAACATTGATATACGACTGTCTAGGGCAATGATGGTCGCTGTAAAAGCATCATTTTGTTTATTACTTTTGGGATCAGTTAAATCCCAAGCTAGTTGCTTAGCAGTATCAGAGTAGCTTCGACATTCTTCATTAGCTTTATCACAAAGCGTAATAATGTAATCAAACTTTTTACCTTCAAAAGTATCAATATTTTTTGAGATTAAATTTTCAGAATTAATACCATAGCGATTTAATGCATCAATTGCGCGTTTATCTACATGGCTAGGATAGGTTCCCGCGCTATATACGTTAAACGAGCATCCCGCTCTATGTCGTAATAATGCCTCAGCAATTTGCGAACGAGCTGAATTTTCAGTACAAACAAAAAGTACAGTCTTTGTATTTAGCTTGTGCATAGGTAAGTCACATAAATTAACATGCAAAATATTGTATATGTAATATTTCATATATACAAGGGAGGTGTCTGATAATTTGAGTTTATAGGTTTTAAATCAAACCTGGCAGTTGTAAAAGCAACCAAAGCGCTCATAGATACTTTAAACAAAAGTGACTGCTTCTGTGACTTATGCGGTCATTAGCTTCAATCTACTCTAAGGTTGTTTTGATAGAGTAAAGGGCCGTGAGGTTAATTCGAAATTGTAGAGAGATGAGTTAGGTTAATATGAATTCAGTCTGACGGTTTGATATCAAAGACTCTATCTCATTGTTCGGAGTGGTAGTTTTTTATATTTATTATTTAAAGTCTGTTAAATGCATTTATAATGCATTAACTATATCTAGGTAGCTAACCAATAATATATTGATTCTTACCTGTTGCTTTTGCTTTGTATAACGCCATATCAACACGTTTAAAGATAGCATCTATATCGTCATTATCTTGAACTTCAGTTATACCTAAACTAGCAGTTACTTTATGACCGACTAGTTTTACTAGCGATTTATCCTGCTCGATGGCTTTACAAAGGCTTTCAGCACTAGATATCGCTCCATCTACATCACTATCAAGTAAAAGAACAATAAACTCTTCACCACCCCAGCGAGATATAAAATCAGTTTCTCTAATTGTGATGTTCAGTATTTTAGCTATGCGTTTTAATACTTTGTCGCCAACATCATGTCCTTTGGTATCATTAATTGTTTTAAAGTTATCTAAATCAAGAAACAGTACAGATAAATTAGTTTTGTTTCGTTTTTTCAGGAGTAGAGTATGCTCCAAACTTCTATTGAAGAATCGACGATTTGCTAAGCCAGTTAATGGATCGTTATCAGCTAATAGATTGAGTTTGCCATGAATATTTCTAACATAAACCAGTACAATCATTGTTATCACTATGGTCAATAGCAATGAAATTATAAGGTTAAAATAGAAAGTCTCTTTTACTTCATTTGTAAAGTTATTCATTTTAGCTTCGACAAGCAAATATAGATCAAGCTCAGGAATATATTTTCGATTGAGTAATACGGTTTCATTGCCACGAGTATATTCGAATAGTTGAGATCCTTTACTGATTATGTCAGCTTTTATATCACTCAACTCCGGCACATCGTTAATATTGTTAATCGTGTTAGAGTCTAGCTCCGAGATAATCACTTCACCTTCGTCATTGACAAAGTACACATTAAAGCTGTACTTCAAGCGGAACTGTTTAAGCATATCGTTGATATATGACGTTTTCATGCCAACTCCCGTTGCACCAATCATGTGGAAATCTTTATCAAAAATTTTATGGTTGATAAACATCACCAATGAAGAACCCATGTGCTCATTTTTATCTATATTAATCTCGTTTATTTCAGTTTTGTTTTTAAAAGCAAAGTACCAGTCATTGTTTTGGTTATCTTTCTTAACTTTCTCTAATAATCCTTCTGAGGAGTAATAGTTTTGAGTTTTTTCTGATACTAAAAAAGTAGCAAACATTTGGTATTTATTTTGGATCGTATCAAGATACTTAACAACTTGTTCGCTATCGCTTTCTTGATTGGTTAGCCAATCTTTCATAAAGGTATCATGTGCCATCATTGATGCGATGAGGTTTGGCTCTATAATCTGTTTTTGAATTTCAGTATAAATATTGTCAACAGTAAGAGGTAGAGAACTATTCTTTAGTTGAGAATGGGTCAAATTCATTGATACATAGTAGTTTACGCCAGTTAGACTAACAGACAGGGTAAATAGCAAGGCGGTGATTATGAAAACTATTCGATAGTTAAATTGCATAAGGTGGGATTAAATCAAAGCTACAAGTAAATTGATGATATCAGCTATACCGTCAGGTTCAACGCTAATCTGGTCTCTGGATTCAATTAATAATGACAAATCCGTAAAATATATGAGGGTAGTGGCTATACATCCTCCTAATACTACAAATTTCAATACACATTGAAACTACACTATTTTGTATTCAATCGTGATAAATATCGGCAGTTGGCATAAATGAGATTACACCGCATTAAGCGCAAACGTCAGCTTATTGTTTGCCAAAATAGTTATTTTCTATGACATTGCGACCATTAACATCAATGACTTTATGGGTTAAAAATAAGGATACTAATCAGTCGTCCTAGATAGCTCGGGTAACGGATTAATATCTCCGATAAGGTGGAGCAACTCAGGAAGTTTTAAATTTTTACATGTGCAACTAATCACCGTTTCTGATAAAAATTCTTCTACACCGCTAAAACGGCTTAATGAAACCTCACGCTGACTTAATATGATAAAATCGTCACCATGAAATCTAAATATTTGGCTTTCGGTTATATTTAATATCAACAACAATGAAAATTCAGCTAATAATTTATCACCCCTCACCCAGCCCTCCATTTTGTTGTACTCTGAAAAGTTTTTTAGCTCCAATAAATATATAAATTCATAGTTTTCACCAATTTTACTATTTAAGAATAACTGCAGGTATGCCATGTTAAAACATCCGGTGAGTAAATCCTGTCTCTTATACACATCTCCGAGCCCACGAGACGTAGAGGAATCTCGT
>CAJXUT010000278.1 GCA_913061365.1 uncultured Colwellia sp. | reverse complement strand
CGTTTGAAAGATGTTATTTAAACCTGGCAGTTACACAAAATGTGTTACAGGGTCCTAAGTTATTATCAGCAATAATAATTTAGCATTAAAAATAGTAATAAAATTATGCTCTTTTGTAGTCAAAATAGCGGCTCTTATTGATGCACTACTTCTAATTTCAAATTTGATATTGTTACGGGGTATTAAACCCCTTAATACATTAAAAACAAAGCTTAGCTGCGCTCATAAATTGTTTTTTATCGTTCACCCTGAATTTCAAATGAATCACTTTTTAAACGAGCCTTTCCATCTTTTTCAATTATCCAGTGTTCACGGTGAACAACACCAAAGGCTTTATTCATTTCCCAACTTGACGTTAAAATATAGCCACCATCTTCTGTAGGCTCCCAATTTACATTTGAATAGACTACATCAGCAAACCCCTGTTCAATGATATTGCTCCAGCAGGCATGAATTTCTTTTTTACCTTTAAATATGCCTAATGGCTTTGCCTCCATAATACAATCTTCTGTATATTGCGCTGAACAACCTGCGGCATCTTGATTGTTAAATGCTTTTTGCCAAGCATTGATACCTTCTTTACATAACTCTAAAGTAGTTTTATTAGTCATTGGGATTATCTTCTATTTGTTTGGAGTATTGTTCATATTAAACCGTTACATTAAGTGTAAAAACAAAGATAATAGAATTTACTGTTCTGTTTATGTAGACAATAAGAATGAAAAAATTACGTCATATGTCTGTTTTTGCTCATATCGTTGAAGCTGGTTCCATTACGGAAGCAGCAGAGCGATTACAGCTATCAAAATCTGTTGTGAGTCAGCACCTTAAAGTGTTAGAGCAAGATTTAGGTGTTTTGTTAATTAAACGAAGCACGCGAAAACACACTCTGACAGATGCTGGAAAAGAATTTTATGAGTCTTGCAAAGAAATAAATAAGATAACTGACATTGCATGGCAACGCGCGCAGAATGCAATAGAAGCACCGCAAGGACTTATCAAAATAACCGCTCCCAATGCTTTGATGGACGTGATTGTTGCACCAGCGATAGGAAAGTTACTTAAACAATATCCTTTACTTGAGCCTGAATTAATCAGTGGAGACGCTCATCTAAATTTAATGTCAGACAATATAGATTTGGCTATTAGAGTCGGTCGTTCACAAGCAAGTAATATAAAACAGCGTCGAATAGGTGAGTTTAGAGATGTTTTATGCGGTAACTATGCTCTGCTAAAAAAAGAGGGAATTGAGCAAGTTACTTATATCGCAAATACATGGCAAGGAAACCATGTTAGCCATCAATTTAGTGATATTGATGGAAAAATAGTTATCTACGAAGCAAAGGCTAAATGTAGGGCTAATTCGTTTTATTCTTGCTTGGCATTGATAAAAGAAGGTGCAGGTATTGGTTTAATTCCTGACTTTCAGTTTAAAAAAACACAGCCTTTATTGGGGGAAGTTTTCCCTAAATTGAAACTTCCGGTAAATCAGGTGTTTGCACTTTACCCTTATGACAAATATCTTCCTTCTAGCGTTAAAGTTTGTCTTGAAGCTATAGAGCAACAACTTGCAGAATTGTCTTAGCAAATTTTAATATTATTTGTTTTATTTATTAGGATATTATGTAATCTTTCGTCAAAAATTACTGGTTTTGCTGACTGAATTAGTTATGCCATTGCTTAATAATGCTAATAACTATTAAGTTACTCAAAGAAAACGTTAATAAGATAGGCGTCAGTTTTAGTAGAACCGACAAATTAGCCAAGTGGGAACCGCTGGAACTATTGCTTTATTAAACCCGTTTCAATATATGGTGATAACGTTTACAAGTAATAATGTTAAAGAGAGTTGGATGAAACAGGTAATAGTCAATTACGATAATATTAGCCAAAACTCGCAGGCTTAAAAAAAGCCTCGTGCTTGGAAGTTCAAAATGTAATAGTACCCCTCAATGATAGACAGAGGAAGAAACGAAACTTTCAAATGCTCGCCAAGTTAATGGCTGAACGCATGATCGCCATAGTGGCTTAATTGTTATGTTCTTTATAGTTGAATCAACCACACGGAAATAAGTATGCAAAAACATAGAATTATACAAAACAAAAAATGTCTCAATGCGATTAGTTATATACCTAAGTTATTACTTGGAACTTCTCTTGCATTTTCAGCATTAAGTTTTGCAGAGGAAGCAAAGCCGCCAATGGGATGGTTGTTTTCAGACATTAATGATAATGAGGCAGGTGTTATTGTATCTGGTTGGCTACAAGCAAGTTATGCGGGCAGCGATAATGGTGAACAGTTGTTACCAGCAACTTTTTTTAGAAAAGAAGACGGTGCAGCGCTAGACCAATTTGGATTAATGATCGAAAAGAAAGTAAACAGTAATGTGCTAAGTCGAGTTGGTGCTTTTCCTGGACCAGCGCCAACTGAGTTTGACTGGGGTTTTAACGTTACAGTAAATTATGGTGCGGATAATTTTTTCTTCAGAACTTATGGCATTGATGATGATTGGGATATTAATGACGTAGGAGACTTTGACAATGATGATCTTTACCTAACGTTAACCCAAGCTTATCTTGAGTTTTATTTTCCGGTTATGGATGGCTCTAATTTAATGCTGGGTTTGTTTCATACTCCATTGGAAAATGAAATAGGCTTTCCCCTTCCAGCTCCTGCACCAACTGATTTTTATACCAAAGCCTATAGTTTTATGCATGGTCCAGCAAAGCACTTTGGAGCACTTTGGAGTAGTAAATTTTCTTCTGAGGCTGGCGAGTCAATGTTATCTTATGAGCTTGGAATTGTTAAAGGTTGGAATAACGTTGATGATCCAAATGACGATTTTGATGTTATCGCTAATTTAAGATGGCGTTCAGCTGATTTCACTACCTGGGTCGATTTTGAAAACATTTATGGTAATGGTGCCGATGACTCTATTGCTGAATGTGGGTGTGGATCACCTATTCCAACGTCTTCGGATCTTGCCGGTGATGACAGTTTAATGCGTCAGCTCTCCTACTTAACGATTACTAAGTTTGTTGATTCAAGTAATCGTTTAGTTGCTGAATTTACTTACGGTAAACAGGAAAAGTCACTATTCGCCGATTTATTTAATGATGACACCTTTGGTATCCCTGAAGAAGGTGGAGAAGATGCTACTTGGTATGGCGTTAACTTAAATTGGCACCATACTATTAACCCTGAACTAGTCGCGAGTACTAGAGCTGAGTTCTTCAATACTGATGGCGTGAATGTTCTTTTACCTTATGCGGGTGATTATAAAGCGGTAACTGCAAACCTAAGTTGGACACCTCGACATAATATTAGAGTTAGGCCTGAAATTCGCTATGATTGGTATAGCGGAAGTGCTAAACCATTTGGAGCAAAAAGCATTGCCCCACCTCCATTATTAGCGGGAACAGAAGATACTCAACTTACCTATTCAGTTGATGTTACATTCTTCTTTTAGAAGTTAATCATCAGTAGTATAGAAAACAGTAGTAGAGAAAAGCCTAGATTAGATACTTTTTCTACAAAGTCTTCTTTGTAAAATACTAGGTGATTTTATCTTGATGAGAAAAACCTTTTGCTTGGGTGATAATAATTGAAGTTATTAAAATAATTATCGCCTAACTATCCTATCGAAATACACTTTTTAATATCATTGGCGGGTTGGCGTTAAGTAACTTTAGTCGCTAATATACTTTAGCCCTGTATGGATATTATTTTTCATTTCTTAGTAGCTAACGTGTATGCAATTGAGTGGTAATTGGGTAATACACCACATGTTATTTACCATCATTTAAAGTTTGATGATAAGTTTGATATATTTTCATCAAGTAGGTGCTGATAAGTACTCTCACTTAACTTAGTACAGGGTTGCAGAGCTTCTTTATGGAGAAGATGTCTAACTATATTTCTTTCGCCTTTATGGTTTATTAAATAGGCAACTAATTTAAATGCACTTGCATATAGATGAGAACGTTGGTCTGAATCCCATGCTTCTTCTAACGTAACTAGTTGAGAAATAGCTAGAGGTTTGTTTTCATTTTCTAATGTTGGCAAATCAAAAGAATAGTTGTAAATGTTTTCCTTATCTTTGTAAAAATTAATCGTTTTAAAATAGTCAGCTAATCCTTCTGTTAACCAACGGGCGCTATGACCTACAAGATAATAATTAAGTGCATGTACAACTTCATGGATAATTGTTTGCTCTAATTGTTTTTTAGTTTTATAAGCAGCAAAAGCAAAATTACTATTGGACCAAAATAAGCCTTGTGAGTTTTTAGAGTCAATTGATAAGGTTGAAATAAAATCAGAATACCCTGCCAAACTTGGTAATACCACCAAATTCATTGTCATTTTATTTTTCAATTTTAAGCTAAACCATTCTTCATATAGCGTTAGGATTAACCAAATTTTTTTATCAATATTTTCACTAAAGTTTATTGGTAAATCCTGAGAAAAAACTTTTATTGATAATGTATCGCTTATTTTGTATTTTTTAACTTCTAGTGGTTTTATGTAGCTATATGAGTCTAAAGCTGTCTCTTATACACATCTCCGAGCCCACGAGACGTAGAGGAATCTCGTA
>CAJXUT010000277.1 GCA_913061365.1 uncultured Colwellia sp. | reverse complement strand
GCTCGGAGATGTGTATAAGAGACAGAAATAAAACATTCGATTTATCTCAATCTACTTAATGAAAGAATGTGGGCGAGTCTTGCTCATTTAACCGATAAATCTCAAGTTGAATGGGCTGAACTTGTTGACGATTTTGAACATGACGGCATATACAAGGCCGGAGATATTATTGGTTTTGGTGAGTTAGTTTGCCAACAGTGTAGTGAAAAGATTCATATTATGCATGCCAGTGAAGTACCTGTTTGTACTAAATGTGGTGGTGATAGTTTTACTCGAGCACCTCTTGATCCTTAAACTTTACTTTTTTAATACGTATTTTCTTAAGTCGTAATTTTACTCTAATTCAATTTTAATTTTTAAGGATAGCCATGTTCACAACCTCTGTTTCAGATTGCAAACTTAATGT
Organism: uncultured Colwellia sp.; assembly: GCA_913061365.1. Taxonomy (GTDB): domain Bacteria; phylum Pseudomonadota; class Gammaproteobacteria; order Enterobacterales; family Alteromonadaceae; genus Colwellia. The sequence continues at coordinate 4,231 of CAJXUT010000277.1, read as the reverse complement.
ATCCCAACTTAGTTCTACCTTATCCGCAGCACTTTTTACCCAACAACCATACCCTACAGAAATAACCCAGACTTTTGTTGGTCATGATAGGGCTAAAGAAGCGCTTGAATTTGGTTTATCAATGAGCTCTGTTGGCTTTAATGTATTTGCAATGGGAGAGCATGGAACGGGTAGGCAAACACTAATTAAGCAAATGTTAACTGCGTTAGCCAAAGAGCAGCCTACACCTGTTGAGTGGTGTTACATTAACAATTTTGATGAAAGCCATACGCCCCATAATCTTTATGTTAATCCGGGTGATGGTAAGCAGTTACTATCAAGGATAAATAAGTTCATCGATGAGTTGATGGATTTATTTCCCGAAATTTTTGATAACCCTGGTTATCAAAGACAAAAATCTTCAATAGATAGAGACTTCAACAGAAAGTATGATGACGCGATTGCTAGGGTTGAAGAAATTGCTTTAAAAAATAATGTCTCACTCTATGAAGATAAAGGTGAAGTAGGCTTTTCACCCTTGGTTGATGGTAAACCTTTAAATGATAAAGAATTTGCTAATATTGATGAAACAGAGCGTGCTAATTTTTATCAATTATTATCAGAATTGGAAGTTGTACTTGCTGAACAATTACTTGAGCTGCCTTTATGGAAACGCGAATCCTCAGATAAGTTGAGACAATTAAAAAACGAAACTGCAGAACAAGCGATTCAACCCTATTTAACAGAGCTTGAACAAGAATTTGCTAACAATAAAGGCGTATTGAAATACTTAAGTAAAGTTAAAACTCATATTGTAGATGCCTCGTTAGAAATTTTAGTGAGTGAAGACGACGATGCTATAAATGATAAAGAGCTGCGCAAATTAATGGTAGAACGTTTTTTACCTAACTTATTGGTACCACGCAATATTAATGATGGTGCGCCAATAGTATATGAGCAAAATCCTACTTATCAGAATCTTTTTGGTCACGTAGATTTTTCTAGCTTTCAAGGAAGTACATATAGTAGTTACCGTTTAATTCGTCCAGGTGCACTTCATAAAGCGAATGGTGGATATTTGCTGCTTGATGCAGATAAATTATTAACGCAACCTTTAGTGTGGTCGCGTTTAAAACTTGCTTTGAAAACAGGGCAGATAACTATAGAAAACCCCTATTCTGAATTGAGTCAGCCAGGGGCGTATAGTTTACAACCGGAAAAAATTCCTCTGCAAGTAAAGGTTATTATTCTTGGTGATGCTGAAATTTATTACACCTTGCAAGATTATGATCAAGAGTTTACTGAGCTATTTAGAGTGCTAGCTGACTTTGATCGTCATTTAGATAAAAGTGATGAAAATTTACAAGCTTTTGGTAACTTAATGCGTCAACGGGCTTTACAGCATAATTACCCTGAAATAGACGATGAAGCCGTACTTGAATTAGTGCGTTATGCCTTAAGGCGTGCAGAGCATAAAAATAAAATATCAGCCAATATAGTTCAAGTAAACGACTTACTTGATGAAGCAAACTATTGTTGGAGCAAAAGTGGTGGAAAAGGCAAATTAACAGCCGAACATATTGCGATGGCGCTTTCAGCCAAAAAACGTCGTACGGGTCGACTAAGTGAAACTTGGCTTGATGAAATAAAAGAACAACAAGTTTTAATTAATACTGAAGGAAAGTATGTTGGTAAGGTTAATGGCTTAACTGTATTAGAAATAGGTGACAGTGTTTTTGGAACACCTGCACGTATTACAGCAACTGTTTATGCTGGTAGTGAAGGGGTAACAGATATTGAGCGTGAAGTTGATTTAGGTAAATCTATCCACTCGAAAGGTGTGTTGCTATTAACAGGGTATTTAGGCCATAAGTATGGTCAAAGCTTCCCAGTTGCTATTTCAGCTAATATTGCAATTGAGCAATCTTATGGACATATTGACGGTGATAGTGCATCAATGGCTGAGCTTTGTGCATTAATTTCAGCGATTACTTTACTGCCTATAGATCAAGGGTTGGCGATCACCGGTTCAATTAATCAACATGGTGAAGTGCAATCAATTGGTGGTGCAAATGAAAAAATTGAAGGTTTCTTTCAATTATGTAAAGACAAAGGGTTAACGGGTAATCAGGGCGTTATTATCCCTAAAACAAATGTAATTAATTTAATGCTTGATAGCGAAGTAATCGAAGCGGTATCTAGTGGTCAATTTTCAATTTATGCGGTAGAAACAATAGATCAAGCACTAGAGTTATTAATGGAAACAACGGCTGGTACTATGAACAGCACGGGTAGATATCCGAGTAAATCTATTCATCGTTTAGCACTAGAAAAACTGGCTTATTTTTCTGAGTTACTTGAAGGAGAAGGCGGCGAAGAGTAATATTTTTTCTATATGAAACAGAACGTACGGATTAATATGTAGAATAATAGATATTAACTAAATGAAATAAAAAACGGGCAATTCTTTATAGAATTGCCCGTTTTAATATAAATTTATTGTTAATTATTACTTAACTTCTTCACCAGCTGCTTGTTTATCAGCATGGTATGAAGAGCGAACTAATGGTCCACAAGCGGCATGTTCAAAGCCCATTTTTACTGCTTCTTTTTGGAACATGTCAAAATCGTCAGGGTGAACATAACGTTCTACTGGTAAATGATCTCTACTTGGCTGTAAGTATTGACCAATGGTGAGCATGGTTACCCCATGAGCGCGTAAATCACGCATTACTTGTAGAATTTCTTCGTTTGTTTCACCTAAACCAACCATAATACCTGATTTAGTCGTAACACCTGGATTTGCTTCACCAAATTTTTTCAACAAATCTAAAGACCATTGATAATTAGCACCGGGACGGGCTTTAGTATATAAGCGTGGGCAGGTTTCTAAATTGTGATTCAATACATGTGGAGGATGCTGATTCAATATTTCTAGTGCTCTATCCATACGACCGCGAAAATCTGGTACTAAAATTTCTATCTTAGTTTTAGGCGCTTTTTCATTAATTTCTCTAACGCAATCTGCAAATTGTTGTGCACCACCATCACGAAGATCATCACGATCAACTGAGGTGATAACTACATAGCTTAACGGCATGTTTTGTAAACTTAAGGCAAGCTTTTTAGGTTCGTCTTTATCTACAGCTAATGGGCGACCATGACCTACGTCACAAAATGGACAACGGCGAGTACAAATATCGCCTAAAATCATAAAGGTAGCAGTACCATGATTAAAACATTCAGATAAATTAGGACACGATGCTTCTTCACAAACTGAATGTAAATCATGCTTACGTAAGTTAGCTTTTATTTTATCAATTCGATCACTGCTACGAGGTAGTTTTATACGTAACCAGCTAGGTTTACGTAACATGCTTTCACGTGTTGAACTCACTACTTTAATTGGGATATGTGCCATTTTATCGGCATCACGTAATTTCGTTCCGGGTTCAACTTTGGTTGATTTCATCGCAGTCTTCGCTGCGGCATCTATTATGTTAACGTCTTTATTTGGCATTTGCTTGCTCTCGCTTAAGTGCGTCAATATCGCTTGGAGGTAATCCTGTTTGATATTCAACATCTGTAGAATCAAACAAGTCAATTAAATGTTTTACTAGGGCATTGCCTGCGCTTTCTATATCTTGCGGTCCCTGCAAATCACACGTTTGAACCATTTCAAGGCCAGCATAACCACATGGATTTATTCGTAAAAAAGGTGATAAATCCATATTGACATTAAGAGCTAAACCATGAAAAGAGCAACCTTTTCTAACTCTCAAGCCAAGAGAGGCTACTTTCTTGTCATCAACATAAACACCTGGCGCATCAGGTTTTGGGTACGCATTTATATTATAATCTTTGAGTGCGGCAACTATGCCATTCTCGATCAATGTGACGAGTTGTCGTACGCCTATTTTTCTTCGACGTAGATTAATCATAAAGTAAATCACTTGTTGACCAGGGCCGTGATAAGTCACTTGACCACCCCTATCAACTTTAACTACTTCTATATCACCGGGCATTAATAAATGCTCTTCTTTACCCGCTTGACCTTGAGTAAATACTGGCGGATGCTCAACTAACCATAATTCATCACAGGTTTTATCATCACGCTCATCAGTGAATTTTTGCATAGCATGCCAAACCTCACTGTAGTTCATATTTGACAGTTGTCGAATTATCAAAGCGTTTTTCATGATAAAACCTTATTAAATTTTGTTTTATTAAGTATACCTGAATTTCACCGTCT
>CAJXUT010000276.1 GCA_913061365.1 uncultured Colwellia sp. | reverse complement strand
ACGAGATTCCTCTACGTCTCGTGGGCTCGGAGATGTGTATAAGAGACAGATTTAATTATATGTACAAAAATTTTTTTTTACCAATATGGAAGAAACATAATAGAAAACTAAATTAAGTGTTAGTTAATACATTGATGCTTGAGCTCAACATACTAAGCAAGTTATTGGTTATATTAGTAATTGTTGGAGATGACAACCTATTTGCTAAGGTAGGATAATAATGATTGTTCTAGACTAATAATTAATTATCAAATAAATATAAAATACCCGTTGACAATCTAAATGGGAATCATTATCATTAACTTATTGGTTAAGGCGAGTGAATGCTCTCTCAGTCGCTTTACCGGTAATAGGTAGGTTGCTTAGTGGTTATGCTTCAGGACACATGACCACTAAGTCCTTCTTGTGAATCGATTCTAGTATTTTTGGAATCAAATCGATTAAAAACTTTTGATGCTTCAGCCAGTGATAACTTTTTATAAAGTGTATTCACTGGCTTTTTTCATTGTACTTTTAAAACTTAAAACGACTCACTACTTCCGACATATTATCGCTGCTAGATTTTAGCTGTAAGCTTGCATCACTCAATTGAGCAGAAGTAGCCAGTGACTCATCTGTCATACCTGCGAGATCATTAATACGTAAATTAACTTCATCTGCTGCTTGAGTTTGCTGTTCAGTAGCACGGGCAATTTGTGTATTCATTTCGGAAATAACTTCCATTAATCGATCTATTTCTGATAAAGAGTCATCAGCTTTACTTGTATGTTCAACGGCTTGACTAGAAATATTTTGACTAATTTTAACTGCTGACACCGCTTCTTGAGCACCAGATTGCAGTTTTTGAATCATTTGCTGAATCTCATTTGTGCTTTGTTCAGTACGATTAGCTAGGGTACGAACTTCGTCAGCAACAACAGCAAAACCTCTTCCTTGTTCTCCTGCTCTTGCAGCTTCTATGGCCGCATTGAGTGCAAGTAAGTTTGTCTGCTCCGCAATGCCACGAATCACATCAAGTACCGATCCTATATTGTCACTTTCAGTTGCAAGTGCAGCAATAACTTTTGATACCTCATCTATATTACTTGATAAAGATTGAATTTGATTAATGGTATTGGAAACAACTGCTTTACCTGAAGAAGTATTGGTTCTAGCGTCGTTAGCGGCCTGTTCAGCAGAACTAGCATTATTACTCACATCTCGAATTTGTGAGGTCATTTGTTCCATTGCAGTTGCAACCTGTGCGGTTATATCATTTTGATGTTGTGTAAGTGACTGGGCACTTTGACTGGCATTGGCAACTGACTCGGCATGCGCTAATACTTGATTAGAATTATCTGAAACGTCACTCAAAGAAGCACGCATCTTTATGGTAAATTTATTAAAATAATGGGCTAATCGTGATATCTCATCTCGACCGTTATTATCCAATGTATGAGTTAAATCACCATCGCCTTGAGCAATATCTTTCATTAAGTTTGATGCTTCAAATGTTGGCACAATAATACTTCTGCCAATGAAGTAACCTAATATTGCAATAATGACAATTATGATAAGAGCATAAGTAAGTAAAGTATTTCGCTGCGAGGCAAAAATAGCATCAATATCATCGATATAGGTACCTGAACCGATCATCCATTTCCATGGTGTAAACCCCTTAACAAATGAAATTTTTTGTATGGGTTTATCTAAACCAGGTTTATTCCATTTATATGGCACAAAACCTTCGCCCTTTTCTTTAACAATCTTAACCATCTCGACAAAAATCTTAGTACCTTCAACATCGGTTAAATCACCAACGTTCTTGCCAGTCAATTTTGCTGAGACATGCATGAGCATGACAGGTCCAGCATCATTTAACCAAAAGTAATTACTTTTATTGTCGTACCTAAGGGTTTTCAGTACATTAATAGCTTGCTTTTTGGCTTGTTCTTCATCTAAAAGACCATTACTTTGCTGTTGGTAAAAGTGCTCTAATACGCCATAAGCTGTTTCAACTACTTGCTTATTAGCACTGTATTTTTGTTCTAAAAGAGACTGATATGCTTTTGATAAACTAATTGAACTCAGAATGATTAGCCCAGCTAACACTAATGATAAGAGTAAGATAAGGCGTTTTTGAATAGTATATTTACGTAACATATAATCTCATTTCGAAAGGATTGTTAATAATTTGGGTATAGATTAAGTCAGGTATTACCAGTTAAATCAACTAGATATTAGACCTAAGGCATTGAAATATAGAGTATATCACTAACTTGTCAATGATATTTAATGTATTAAGTATTATTCGTTTTTTGGATAGAAAGAAAGTCAAAGGGGTGCTTTATATAATATCACGGTAGTTTTTTGCATAAAAAAAGGGAAGCATAAGCTTCCCTATAAAATAACCTCGGTTGGAGGTTTACTAACGTAAAGTCGTTAGTGTTTAGCTAAGATAATTAACTAAAGTACGTACTTTAATGATGCTTGAGCATAACTAGAGTCGATATCTAAGTCTTCTCTTTCAATCTTACCTACTTCAACACCTACTGATAATTGCTTAGTTAGGTTTTTAATTAGGTTAACGCTCCATTGAGAACTTTCTAAGTTAGAAATATCAGCTTCTGCTTTACCGTAAGTAAGCGTACTTCTTGTGTCTTCTGTCCAGAAATGACGGTAAGAAGCTAGGTAAGCTGTAGTTTCTTCTACTTCTTCACCAACAAGGTCAAATGCAGATACAACACCTACGTAACGACCAACTTCACCACCGCTGTATTGGAAACGGAAATCATCTTTACCAACAGTTTTAATGCGACCAGCAAGTGAATAACCAAATGCAGATTCTGTATCGCCGCCATTAGTGCTTAATTGACGTGCTAAACCAGAAACTGAAACATTACCCCAATCGCCTTTGAAGTTATATCTAGCAACGAAATCAGGAACAGAATCTTCGCTGTTATCACCACCTAAACTTTCTGGGTTTTCAATTGATAGTTGTAAACCACCGTTAGTGTAACGAACTTGAGTATGACGTACGAATACTTCACCCATAGCAGCACCAGCAAAATCAAGAGTTTCAGCAAGAGCACTAGTGTTCATGAAAGTAGACCATGTTTGACCTACTGTCCAGTTTTGGTACTTAATAAAAGCATGACGAAGACGTGGAGCAACAGAGTTAGAGATAATTTCATTACCTTGGCCACTGTTAATAAAATCCATTTCGATGAAACCCATCACATCACCGTGAGTATATTTCATGTTAAAACGAGATTCGTTAGCATTTAGGTTAACTTGTGACTTGTCTTCACCTGCAGGTGCAGCTAAAGCAGAACCTAACCAAAAATCTTGATAAGCAATATCACCGCTAACATAACGAGCGTCTACTTTAATGTAGCCACCGAAAGAAATTTTATCTTCTTCAGATAATTTAATTTCGTAACCAGCATTTGCAGCGCCTGCAGCTACAGCGATAGATGAAGCAAGTAATAACTTTTTAAATTTAGTGTTAAGCATTTAATGTTCCCATTTTGTTGTTTTGTTTTGTTTTCAAAGCCGAGTTCTATGTCTCTTTAGCTTCTTTTTTAATCATGCTGTTTTACAACAACATTATTAAATTCAACATTAATATAATGTTGAATGATTTTTCTGGTTAATAAGTTAACATTAATTTTCTTAAAAAGAATTAGACTAAAGTACTAGGGAGTGACACTTATGTTAGTACTTTAGTCTAGAAAATAGTCTGATTAGTACTTTAGTCTAGACATTTTTGTATATAGAAAGAGGTTAGTTTGCTTTGAAACCAATTCTGAAACCGCCCCAGTGTTTTCCTTGTACAAATATTGGCGCTGATACATCATGCATAATTTCACCAGTATCGCGTTTATAGGTCTGTAGCAAAAATTTATCTGTATGTTGTCCGCATCTAATTCCAGTAGCATCATTGAACATTCGTTTAGTACGGTTGCTCACCATATCTACTTCAGGGTTGCCTGTGAGTGGTTTAGAGAAGCATTTATTGTGTGTGGGGAAATAGCCATTAATATCGACAGCCCCAGCATATATCATTTCAGGATGCTCTATTAATAGGGATTCTTGAATGCTTGGTAAGTTATCATCGGTAAACTTATCAAAACCAGTAGTGAATTTGGGTGGTGTTGTATTTCCTAAAGGCACATAATTGAAATCAAAAAGTTGTTGAAGAGAAATTTTATGATTTGCTATGCTTTTTTCAAATAACTCACCAATTTGAAGAGCCGTTGCTTCTGCTTGTCGACACATATTAATAACTAAAGTATCTCCTTCAAATTCTGCTAAATGAACAAAAATAGATTCGGTGCCATTAGATAAGGTTTGTGCCTGGTTTGATACTGTTTGAGTTTCATGACTTTTATCAATAAGGAAGTCGCGTAAATTGACAACAGAAGATGATATCTCTTCAGCTGCTAAATCTTGCTCTTGTAGAGCGTGACTGATGTGGTCACTTGCAGCAGAAGAATCGGACATCAATTGATCAATATCTGTAAAAGATTGGGATAAATCTTCCATGGTATTAACGACACTATTTGTTTGCTGTACTATTGTTGTCATTACTGCGGTTGTTTCATTTGTCTCATTACCGATTTGATTTAACATATCACCAATTTGTTTTGTTGCATTAGCTGTTTTTGCGGCTAAAGCTCTTACT
>CAJXUT010000275.1 GCA_913061365.1 uncultured Colwellia sp. | reverse complement strand
CTTTAGGCGCTGCTTTCACTGCCGCTTTAGGCGCTGCTTTCACTGCCGCTTTAGGCGCTGCTTTCACTGCCGCTTTAGGTGCTGCTTCAGCTTGAACAAGCTTCTTTGGAACAATTGGTTGATTTTTTACTAGAACTTTATCAGCTATTGTCGAAAAAACAGAGAAAGAATCATTAAGAATAACTTCTGCATCTTTTTGTGCGTTAGTAAAGGTCACAGATGTTTTCTTCATAGACTCTGTTAGATGTTCTTGAACATCAGCACTAAACTTAGACTGTTCTTCGATAAAATGAGTTATATCCGTTGTCGCTGTCATATTTCGACTAAATGAAAGACTATCATCAATCAAAGTAGCAACAAGTAACCCTTGTTGATGTGCAACAGTACTTACTGTTGATACATTTAGTTCAACCAATTTATCTATTGGCTTTAATGAGGTTTGAAATAACTGTGTAAATTGATTAAACATGCACTTCTCCTAAATTTTTGCTGCTTAGCAGCATTGATTGGTGAGAATTTAATCAATTTTTCAGCGTGGAGTCAACCTTTATTTTGTTGCGGTGCAACAAAATTATTTTTTATCACTTGGCGGCTTAAATTTATTCCACATATTCATGTTTTGTTCGACCATGCTATTAAATAGGCCAAAAGGTGTATTTTTATTAATACCATTACTAAGCTTCAAAATATCATCTTGATGTTCAACAAAGGCAGAAAGGCTCTGCTCAAGAAATTGTTGCAGATAATCTTGTTTATCATTGCCATAAAAACATATTAATCGTTTCAATAAAGTGTTCGTTAATAATGACTGTCGCTCACTAGTTTCTTCTTCACTAATAATTTGAATCAAAATACTGCGTGTTTTATCTTCATCTGTTTTTGAATCAACTATTTTAAATTCTTGACTAGAAATAACTAATTCACGAATATAATCTAAATTTACATAGTGACTTTTTGTAGTGTCATAGAGACGACGATTTGGATATCTTTTAATTATGATCAACGGCAACCTCGATTGGTTATGAATTTTTGCTTACGCTTTAGTGCTTACATTTAAATAGAAGTAGTACTAACTAGCAGTATAACAGATATACTGCCCATAAAAAAAGCGACCATTAAAGTCGCTTTCAATTTAGCCTATTAAACAGCCGAGATAATCAAAAAATACAATTATCGGCTAGTACTATGTTAAATTCGTTTTCTAACATAACTGCCTGGCGCAGCTTCAATACTTGCATAGTTTTTAGAGCCTTGTTTACGTGCTGTTACTTGCTTACCTGATTGAGGAACAACCCAGTTTTCCCAATCTGACCACCAAGAACCTTCTTTTTTAGTTGAACCTTCAAACCAATGCTCTGCAGAATCAGAAAGCTCATCATTCACCCAGTGTGGATATTTACCATGATCAACTGAGTTAATAACGCCAGCTAAATGACCAGAGCCAGCTAAAACAAATCTTGATGGTCCTGAAAATAACTTAGCACCTTGATACGAGGCTTGCCAAAGTACAATATGATCAGCAATAGTCGCTAAGAAATAACTCGGTGTTTCAATTTTACTAAGTTCAATTGGTACACCATCGACTTCAACTGCACCATCTTTTATCAAGTTATTTTCTTGATAAGTGTTTGTCATATAAAAATCAAAAGTGTCTGCCGGTAAGTTTGAAGAATCACTATTCCAATATAAAATATCAAATGGTGCAGGATCTTTACCTTTTAAGTAATTATTAACGAAGTACGACCAAAACAGGCTATTTTCACGTAACATGCTAAATGCTAAACCTAGCACACGACCATCTAATATCCCTTTTTCTTTAATATTCTTTTTCAAGAAAGGCAACATCTGTTCAGAAAGGTAAACCCCTATTTCCCCAGGCTCTTCAAAATCTAATAAGGTTGTTAAAAAGGTTAATGAATTAATGCGAGTATCACCCTTTGCCTGCAAGTATGCTTGAGTTGTTGCTAATAAAGTTCCACCGATACAATAACCAACAACATTCACTTTACTTGATTTTGTTACTTCTTCAATAACATCAAGCGCCGCAATTGGCCCTTCTTTCATATAGTCGTCAAAACCTTTATGAGAAAGACTTGCATCAGGATTTACCCAAGAAATAACGAAAACAGTATGTCCTTGATCTACAGCCCACTTAATCAACGACTTTTGTTCATCCATATCTAATACATAATATTTATTAATAAAAGGAGGAATAAAGAGTAGTGGGACTTCATTCACTTTCTTAGTGGTCGCTTTATATTGTATTAGTTGAATTAAGTCATTTTGATAAATTACATCACCAGGGGTGTAAGCTAAATCTTCACCTAAAGTGAATGCATCAACGTCAGTTTGATTAATTTTAAGGGCTTCAGCAGGACTTTTTTGTAAATCTTGCATGAAATTTTGCAAACCATTAATAAGGTTTTCACCTTTAGACTCTAATATGTCTCGACATACTTCAGGGTTGGTTAACGCATTGTTGGTTGGAGAAACAGAATTGATATATTGGCGAGTATAAAACTTAACTTGCTCTTCAGCTTTGGGATCATCAAATTGTAAACTATTAATTGTATCTTGCATCATACTTGAATTTAAAAGGTATGACTGTTTTAAGTAATTATACACAGGGTTTTCAGACCACTCACTGTCCTTAAACCTTCTATCACTTCGCTCTTCAGATACAACAGGATCAACTTTAGTGCCTAACATCGCTTTCGTTGCACTTTGCCATAATTCAGCTTGCTGAGTCATAAATGACATTTGTTTACTAAATAGCTCAGCGGTATCAACTTTAACACCTTTAGTTAAGAGCTCAGTTAGTTTTTCTGAATCTAACATTGAATTTAAACTATCTTTGTCAGAGTCACTTAAAACCTGTTTAACCATGGAATTAAATATCTCTGAATATTGCTCTAAAAAATCACTTACTTCTTTTTGCTGACCTGATTCCATAATATATCCTTGTAAATAATATGGTTATAACTAATTTGCTTTTAAAGCGACCCAAAACTTAAAAAATATCTTTTTTATTAATTCACAATCTACAAACAATAACAATAAGATACAAACTTATTTGGTTATTTTCTCTTTCTACAACATTGCATTAAGGTTAAAAATTAACATATAGTGCATGTCTTTAGATAATTCATAATGGAAATATTGATATTTGATGCAGTGCAGCAAAGAATTATTGACCAATATGTTTTTGCTAGGTATACTCGCTTAAATCTGAATGCTGCGCCGCAATATATAGCCAGTAAATGAGTTAGGTTTCTCGATTAACGATAAGTAATTAAATGAGTACCTTAAATTAACGCTAACGTAAACGAATCAACCTGTAGTATTAGGCTGTTTAGAACATTCTATGCTCAATATGAGAAGTAATACAAGTTGAAAATTTATCTGAGGGATAAAACACATGATGTATCAAACTTACGACCTCTATAGTCGCACCGCCGAAATGATGAATGGTTTTATCAAAGTGAATCAACAATTACTCACTCATCCACTTAATCCATTTGCCGAAACGTTACTAGGAAAAAGTGTTAATGCAGCACTCGACAGTGCTTATCATCATACGAAAGCATATCCCAAACAACCTTTTGATATAACAACGTCTAAAATTAACGGTGAAACGATTAACATCACCGAACAAGTGGTTATCAGTAAGCCTTTTTGTAATTTAATTCATTTCAAGCAAGATACTAACGTTAAACAACCTAAGTTATTTTTGGTTGCGCCACTTTCTGGTCACCATGCAACATTATTGAAAGCGACAATAGAACGTTTAATTCTTGATCATGATGTTTACATTACTGATTGGCTAGATGCTAAAAACGTTCCTTTATCTGAAGGAAGCTTCTGCTTTGACGATTACGTTAGTTATGTAATCGAGTTTATGAAAGAAATTGGTGAAGATACTCACGTATTAGCTGTTTGTCAGCCTGCAGTTCAAGCGTTAATAGCAACAGCTGTATTAGCTAAAGAAAAAGATCCAGCTACACCTAAATCTCTTACGATAATTGCGGGTCCTATTGATACAAGCATTAATCCAAATGAACTAAACAAGTACGCTAGTAGTAAAGATCTAAGTTGGTTTGAAAAGAACGTTATTATGACAGTGCCTAATCGTTTTCCTGGTGCTGGAAGAAAGGTTTATCCTGGCTTTGTGCAATTAACCTCTTTTATGGCAATGAATTTAGAAAGTCATATTTCTAAGCATACTGATTACTTTAGCCATGTTTTTCATGGGAAAGAAGATAAACAAGAAAGTCACCGTGATTTTTACGATGAATATCTAGCCGTATTAGACCTTAATGCCGAATTCTATTTAGAAACCCTAGACAGAGTTTTCATTAAACATGATTTAGCTAATGGCAATATGACTTATAAAGGTGAGCTTGTTGATTTATCAGCAATAACAGATACAGCGTTACATACCATTGAAGGTAAAAATGATGACATTTGTTCATTAGGTCAAACCCAAGCGGCACATACTTTGTGTTCAGGTATTCCAGATGAAAATAAATTAGATCAAGTGTTTGATGGTGTTGGTCATTTTGGAACGTTTAGCGGTTCTGCTTTCCGTGAAAAGATTGCACCAAGTATTGCAGAGTTTATTGCAAAATATAATTAATAAAGCATTAATTATCTCTGTCTCTTATACACATCTGA
>CAJXUT010000274.1 GCA_913061365.1 uncultured Colwellia sp. | reverse complement strand
ATCCTCTTCGTCGGCAGCGTCAGATGTGTATAAGAGACAGGAATTAATTATTGGGAACTCCAATTCTAACTTTTCTGGTGTCACTTCTACTATGTTGCAATTATTGTCAGAGCAGCAAAAATTAATCAATTTACGAATCATGGGGAAGCATCATTTACCTGATGAGTCATTAAGTATTAGTTTTTGGCAAGTGGCTAAAATGTGTAGAAAACCACTAACAGATGGACGGTATAGAATTTTTCACGCACGTCGTGTTGATGAAATGATTCAGGCTTTGATATTGAAACATGTTTTTCGCGCTAAAATTAAGATTATTTTTAGTAGCGCAGCGCAGCGTTATCGTAGTGGCTCAACCCGTTGGTTAACTGACAGAATGGATGCCGTATTAGCCATGTGTAAAGCATCAGCTAGTTACTTACACAGAAAACCAAATGCCATTATTTATCACGGTGTTAAAACTGATGTATACACACCGCCAGTTGATAAAATTGCAGCATGGAAATCATTAAGTTTATTACCTGAAGGCACTGAACAAGGTAAGCGAGGTATTGCGATACTAGGGCGAGTTAGAGCACAAAAAGGTGTTCACCTTTTTGTCAAAAGCTGTATTCAGTTACTTGAAAAGTATCCAGACTACACAGCGGTTGTAGTGGGTTCAATTAGCACTAGTAATGAAGATTTTGTTAAAGAATTAAAGGATGAAGTTGAACAAGCGGGTTTAAGCCAACGGATAGTTTTTGCTGGCGAACAAAACTTTTCAGATATTCCTAAAATATTTAGTAGCTTATCTTTAGTGGTGGCACTAAGTGACAATGAAGGGTTTGGCTTAACTATATTAGAAGCAATGAGTAGCGGTGCAGCAGTATTAGCAAGTGAAGCAGGTGCATGGCCAGAAGTTGTTCGTGAAGGAACCGATGGTTATGTTGTCCCTATTAATGACTTGCCTGCGGTGGTTGAAAAAATGGATTTGTTATTAAGCGATGAAGAAAAGCTAGCACAAATGGGCGTTGAAGGGCGAGAGCGCGTGTTAGCGCATTACTCTGTGCAACGAGAAGCGAAAGAGCTAGTAACCTTTTTTAGAGCTATGATGTAAACATATTTCTAAATGCACTGTATTTAAAATAAAAAAGCCGCTGACTTAGCGGCTTTTTTCATGGGGTAATTTAATTGTAAATAAATACGTGTGTTATTTAGCTGCAATTAGCCCAGTATTTATGGCTGTGATGTCTTCATCAGTGATGGTGCCACCAGCGCGTTTTAGTAATAAAACGTTCTGAATATAGGTATAACGTGTTGATGATAAATTACGTTTCGCATTGTATAAATTACGTGTGCTATTTAATACATCAACAATAGTACGTGTACCCACTTCAAAACCTGCTTCTGTTGCTTCTAATGCTTTACTCGCACTAAGTACTGATTGCTCAAAAGCTTTAATACCTGAAATCGTAGCAACAACATTGTTATATGCATTTCGTGTTGTACGCACAACACCGCGATGTGCTTGCACTAAATCTTGACTTGCAACTACAAAGTTATTTTGTGCTTGGCGAACACCACTTTGTATTGCACCACCAGAGTAAATTGGAACATTTAACTGAACACCAATAGAGTAATTGTCTAAATAAGGTGTTTCACCATAATTTTGGTTTAATCCTGCCGTTTTAACACTACTTTTGCTTTTAGCTGTACCCCAACTACCCGCTAAATCTAAAGTAGGGTAATGGCCAGAACGAGCAATCTCAATACCATCTTTAGCTATTTCAATACCAACTCTAGCTGCAATTAAGTCTAAGTTTTTTGCTTCAGCAGCTTGTTGCCACTCATTGGCACTATTGGGTGTTGGTGTAGATGTACTAAATCTATCAGTATTTAATACATGAATATTTTGTGGATAAATATTGGTAATAACACGTAATTCTTCTTCTGCACTAAAAATGGCATTTTCAGCACGAATCTCTTCAGCAACGGCTGTATCATATTGTGCTTGTGCTTCGTGTACGTCAGTAATTGCCGTTAAACCAACAGAAAAACGTTGTTTAGTTTGCTCAAGTTGACGGGAAATAGCGGCTTTCTCTGCTGTAGCAAACTCTAAATCATCTTTTGATTTTAATAAGGCAAAGTAAGCTTGCGTAACACGCACAATTAAATCCTGCTTTGCCACTTGATAAGCTAAATCACTTTGATGAGCTGATTTTTTTGCAGTGGCTAGTTGTAACCAAGTGTTGTGATGATATAGCTGCATACTTAAATTTGCAGTGAAACTTGTTGCATCGGTATCGGTAGTAACCTCATTGAATGTAATAGCACTACCAGTTCCTTGTATCTCTCGAGATTCTGTTTCACTCGTAGATATAGCACCCGTAGCACTAATTTGCGGTAATAAAGTAGAACGAACTGAAGTAATATCTTCTTTTACAATATCAAATTGTGCCTTAGCTTTTAATACCGTTGGATCATTAAGTAGCGCTTGTTGATACACCGTCAGTAAATCATCAGCTTGTGCATTAATGCTAACAGCGCTTGCAATCGCTATTATTAGAGTGCTTAAGGTTTTTTTCATGAGTAAGGCTTTCCTTGGGTAAGCATGAGGATAAAATTTTTTATTATTGTCAATTTTATTAGGCATAATATCCTACATTGGTTTTTAAATTAACCAAATACAATAAATGTTTACTAGTGTAACAAAATGTTATTCGAAGAGGGTAATTATGTTTGATAAGAAAGAAGTTACAACAGCAATGCTTCAATATACTAAAGAAGATACAAATGTACTCAGCGTAGAAACAAAATATAGCGGATTTTTTAAGATGAATGAATATCGTCTTAATCATAAATTATTTTCTGGTAAACAAAGTGACACTTTCTGTCGTGAAATATTTGAGCGTGGTGATGCTGTTGTTGTTGTGCTCTACGATCCTAAAAAAGATGCCTTGTTACTTTTAGAACAATTTAGACCGGGCATATTACGCACCAATGATACGCCATGGATGCTCGAGTTCATTGCGGGTATGTTTAATGAAAATGAAAGTCCAGTTGATGTTGCTGTTCGCGAAGCTGAAGAAGAAGCGAATATCAAATTAGAACCAGCATCAGTAAAGTTAATTATGAAATATTTTTCTAGTCCAGGAGGCACTAGTGAGTGTATTCACTTATATTGGTCTGCATTTGACAGCAGTAAAGTTTTATCGGGTAGCGTCTATGGTTTAGCTAATGAAAATGAAGATATTATGCTACATGTCGTTACACGCCAGGAAGCTTTAGAGTTAATGGAAAGTGGTAAAATAAGTAACGCTGCTACGATAATTGGCTTACAATGGTTAGCAATTAATTATCAAACTTTGTAATGGAAAACATTGTTGTAACAAAAAGGTTTAACTAGTGAGTTTTTTTCCAAATAGCAAAGTTAACAATAAAAAAAGGTACCAACCTAACCTTGTTAGTTTGATGTCTTTATGTGCCAATAATTATTTTTTATTTTTAAAAATACAAGCAGATAAAACAGGTATTGATGAATATCGCCATTTTTTTATTAGTGAACACCTTGCTTATGTGATCACTGTTAATGAGGTTACTCGGTATACCTCACTTATCACTTTTGAACAGCAAAGCTTACAACATAAGACGACAAATAAAGTGTTACTTAATGCTATTTATCCACGAATGTCTGTTCGTTTGTATCATGATGCACAAATGGCTGAAGTTATTAGTAGCCAAGATATTTATCAAGTAAAACCTCGTTATGATTACCCTAATAAGCAAATGCATCAAGAAGATGAGAAACAGCAAATAAACCAATTCTTGAATGAATGGTTGCACCTTTGTTTAGCGCACGGGCAAGTGAATGTTGAGTTACAAAGCGAGCTGTAAATATGAAAAAAAAACCTTTCACCATTGCACAATTTAGTGACTGTCATTTATTTGCCGACAAAACAGCACTACATTTTGGTGCTAATGTTTGGCAGAATTTAACGAAAACTTTAACAGATATTTCATCGCGAGATACTATTGATTGTGCGGTTTTTACTGGTGATCTCACTCAAGATCATTCTGAAATATCTTACCAATATTTTGTAGAAGCAATTGTAGAAGCTAATCTTTCTATTCCTGTGTATTTTTTAGCAGGTAATCATGATGATAAGCCGTTAATTGCAAAATACTTAACGTCAGCAAACTTTCATCTTAGTAATACTATTGATCATGACTATTGGCAATTACAGTTATTAGATAGTAAGAGTGAAACTCCTTCAGGCGTTGTTAGCGAAAGTGATTTACATTCAATGGCGCAAAGAATAGATACTGATAAATTTCAATTTTTGATGATGCATCATCACCCCATTGATGTTGGTTACCATATAGATAAGCATGGTTTACTTGAGCAAGAAGTTTTTTGGAATACTATAAATCAATTAAATGAGGGTGATATTGATATAAAGGCTATCGCTTGTGGTCATGTACACAGAGCTAGTCAGTTATCTAAACATCAGGTAGCAATCTATACATGTCCTGCCACGTCGGTGCAGTTTGGCGACACTAAAGATAACATAGCCTCTATTGTACCGAGCTATCGGTTATTGTACCTTAATAATGACGGAATGATTGATAGCGAAATAATCACACCATAAACATTCTCTTTAATCGTATAAAATTTGTTAGAAGTGAAAAATGCAAAAAAACATTCTATATATTCATGGT
>CAJXUT010000273.1 GCA_913061365.1 uncultured Colwellia sp. | reverse complement strand
GCTTTATTTCTAGCAAATTTGAAGTAAAATAAATTATTTAAAGGGCTATCAGGCGATACCTATATTGTGAATGAAAAGCACCTCAAACATTTCTATATTGCTGAAGAGCAATCTATTTATCTGCTGAATCATGAAGACGCTACTAAATTAAAACAGTGGGTAGAGCTTTGTCAGCATCAGCTAAAAATTTTAGGTTATAAAAACATAGCTTTGCTTGGCAAGGGGGCTTATGGTTTTGTATTCTGTGCTAATAATAGCGATGGTGATGAGGTGGTCTTTAAGTTTTCAAGACTAAATTTACCACAACACGTACAAGATAGACTCAGTGAAGAAGCTGATATTCAAGGACAGTTAAATCATCCTCAAATACCTCATGTGATTGATTATCAAAAAATAAAACGCCAATCGATTTTACAAATGAGTCGAGCACCGGGCATTGACTTAGAGCAATTATCACAAGAGCAAGGACCACTCTCGCCAGAGCTTGTTGTGAGCATCACAATACAGTTAGCTGAAATATTAATTTATTTACGCGATGTAAATTCGCACACAAATAATAAACCCTATGTACATGGCGACATAAAGCCTTCGAATGTGGTCTTTGATAAAAATACTGGATTAGTGCAATTAATTGATTGGGGATCATCGGTTATCGCACAGCTTGATGTAAAAGGGCAAACTACCAGTAATAATGTTATGGATTTAATGAGTAGTGATCTGCAACACAGCAATGCTAGATTAGGCGACGTTTACTTTATTGGTCCAGAGCAAATAAATGGAGGCTTATCATCACCACGTTTTGACGAACAAGGCTTAGCGGCAACAATATATGCAATCGCATCAGGGCAATCTTGTCGATACGGTTCAAAAATTATAACGCCTAGTTCGTTAGGCTTACCAAAGATGTTAGCCAATGTTTTAGTGGCAATGCTCAGTGACGATGAGAAAGATCGTAGCCAAGCTGGCGATTATTTTTTTAATAATTTATTTTATTTAAAGCAACTTGTGTTATCAGAAAATCCGACTCTTATTCAGTGTGAGCCATTGATCCCTGTATGGACTAAGCCTAAAAAAGAAGAAATAGACACGGTAGTTTATGGCTCTCGTAAATCCTTTTTACGGGAAGAGTCTAACGGTGAACATTTAGATGATATTGATGATGTTCAGTTAGAAAAATATTATAAAAACTACTTAATGGGGATGGGGGATAATGAAAAAGCATTTATCGCTGCTTTAAGTCGTTTAGGTAACTTTCCTGTTGTAGGTGGGTTAGCTATACGCTGGGCGAAAGAAGGTGTTTATATTGACTCTAACCTTACATTATTTGAGCCTAAGTTAAAAACCTCTTTTGAAAGTGCCGTTAATAATATGATTCATTTAGCACAAGGAATATTCCGTATTGGTGTATTTAAAAGTTGCTTATTTAACGCGCGTAATACGTTACACGTAGAACGTGAAGATGAAAATACACCATTTATTGCTTCAACAGAGCAGAAGATTAGTTTTGATGTAAGTGATGTTGCAGATATTGATGATATAACAAGATTACATTCTTATTTTGAAGATGGTAAAGACCCCGATGAATACTTGTACTTACCTGATGAGTTAATGGCTGTATTGGCGAGGTTAAACCTTATTCATCATACGGGTTGTATTATTTTTGAAGTACTCCCTACTCATTTAAAAATTCACAGCTATTTAATGTTGTTAAACCATGAAAAAGAAGCGGAGTTTACCCAGTGTTTGGCAGAAATTATGACGTTATTACCGACAATTAATGGGGTGGGTATTTCTGGCTTTATGAAACTCCCTTATAAAGATACGCGTTTTTTTGAACATATCAGCAGCCTACCAGATCGCTTTTACCCCAAAAATCCCAAATTAGTGTAAGTAATCTAGCCTAATAAAAAGGGTAAATAGCCCAATAGAGTGTTCTTATTTAGGGCTGGTCAATAAAAAGAAAAAGCCAGCAAATAATGCTGGCTTTTTAATGTTAACATTTGGTACTGATATTAATCAGGATTAAAAGCTATAGCTTGCTCTTACGTAATATTCACGTCCAGCAAGTGAGAATGGTAAACTCGCCCAACCATATTTGAAACCAATTTGAGGGAAGATACCGCCATTATCTCCCCATTCATCAGGGTGTTCATCAGTAACGTTTAAAATGCCACCACTAATATCTAATTGATCGGTTACACTCCAACGAGCAGTTAAATCAAATAAGCTTTTTGCACGCCAAGTGTTCGCTGTTGTGCCGTATGCTGCAGTTGATACTTCACCGTAATGAGTAACACGAGCAGTAGCTGTTACGGTGTCTAAACTCAACATTGCTGATGCGCTTAGTCTGTCTTGTGGTTGACCTTTCTCAATTAACAATACCTGTGAAGCGTCAAAAATAGTTTCATTAGGTACAATTGATGATGATGTATTAATGTTTTTTACTTCAGTATCGTTGTGATGATAAGCAACTTCGTAAACGATATCACCTACGTCTTTAACTTCTTGAGTATATTGTGTTACCCAGTCAAGACCGAAAGTTTCAGTATCAATAGCATTAGTAAAGATAGAAACGTTAGCAACACCATCTAGTGCTTCATCAGTTCCTGAATTAGCATCAAAGAACGCGTCTATTTCATCATTTATTCCACGTTTAATATTACCTGAGTAAGCAATACGATCATCAATATTTATTTTATAAACATCAAGCGTCGATGAGAAGTTACCGTTGGTGTACACTAAACCAAAAGAGATATTGGTTGAGGTTTCTTCTTTAAGCTCATTAAACTCAAGTTCTTGTGCTAGTGCATCATTTGGACGTAGTGTGATTAAATCAGCTAGTTCACCATTATCCAATGAGATTGAACGTTGAGTAAAGTTAGCTTGCTGCATACCTGGTGCTCTATAACCTGTTGAAGCAGAGCCACGTAATGATAAGTTATCTGTTACGGTTAAATGTGTTGATAATTTACCAATAACAGTGCTACCGAAATCATCATAGTTTTCATAACGAACTGCAGCTGCAACTAACCAATCTTCAGAGAAAAATGTTTCTGTATCTAAATAAACAGCGAAGCTTTTTCTGTCAGCGTCTATTTCCATTTCAGGGCTATACCCTTGAAATCCCTGCATACCTGGAGCAGTTATATCACTACCAGTACATGTAAATGAATCTTTATCAAGACCATCAGGGTTAACTGACTCACCACATAGAACATCGCCACGTGCATAGGTAACTGCATCACCCGCTTCTTGTTCATAACCATCAATTCTATATTCTACGCCAATAGCAATTGAGGTTTCATCGTAAAACCCTAAGTCAACCGTAGTAACTGCATCAAGGTTAAATGTTGTTTGGCTAAATACCAGCGCACCATCATAAGCTGATGTAGGGCTGTCAGGTCCGTAACTGGCATTAAGTGAATTGAGGTTACTGAATTCGAAACGGTTTTCACCAGTAACAATACTCGCATCAATTCCCCAGTCGCCAACTTCAGTTTTATAACCCACAGCCAATGAAGAATCTTCTGACTCAGAGCCTAAACGCGGTGTTACACCTTCAGGAAATAATTGACTCCAAACACGGTCATCTGCAGCGGGACGATAAAATCCTAAAGATTCACCTTCTTTAGCTGTGTAGCCACCGAAAGCGTATAATTGGCTGCCTTCACCTAAATCGTAGGTAAAGTTTGCCCATACACTTGTTGCTTTTGTTTCTGCTTCACCAACAAGTAATAATTGTCTTGCTTCAGGAATAGAGTCAAACCATGTTGTTGGCGTTGCTCTGTTCATTTCGCCATTATCAGCGTGTTCAAAGGTAAGATTCAACGTTCCTCTGTCACCAATTTCAAAGCCGTAGTTAGCACCTAGTTCAAAGCTTTCGCCATCACCTTCACTTGTTTCGCCATATTGTGACCAAACAGTACCGCCACCGTTGCTCTTAAGGATAATGTTAATAACACCAGCAATTGCATCTGAACCATATTGAGCGGCTGCACCATCACGTAAAATTTCAATATGAGAAATTGCAGTCATAGGAATAGAGCTAAGATCAGTACCAGCGCTACCACGACCAACGTTTTCTTGCACAGCAACTACTGCTTGTTGATGACGACGTTTACCATTAACTAATACTAAAACTTGATCTGGCCCTAAACTTCTTAATGTTGCTGGGCGCATTAGATCTTGGCCATCAGAGGTCGTGGTATTTGCCATATTAAAAGATGGAGCAAGTTTACGAAGCATATCTGGTGTGCTCGTTGCGCCAGAGTTTTTAATAGCATCTGCTGAAATAATATCAATTGGTGCAGGGCTATCAGCTACAGTACGGTTAGACATACGTGTACCAACAGTGACTATGCGCTCTATATCAGAATTATCGGCAGTTTCAGCAGCATTTGCTTGGGCAATTGATGAAGTGCCAGCAAGTGACATACACACTGCCAAAGCAAGCGTGCTTTGCTTAAATTTTACTCTCATTTTTGTTATCCTTTATTATTAATTTTTATACTTATTGTAAATACTAAATTGCAATTTGGACGGCTAATTATTTTTTGTCGCTGTATATAATTAGCCTAAACTGTTTCTAAAATTGCTGAAATAGTAGGTATTTTGCATATTATTATTTTTATTGAGTAGATAATGAACAAAGTATATATATTCATGTTGAATGTATATATATGTACTATTTTCAGTTATTCACATCGCTGATAAGACCTGTCTCTTATACACATCTCCGAGCCCACGAGACGTAGAGGAATCTCG
>CAJXUT010000272.1 GCA_913061365.1 uncultured Colwellia sp. | reverse complement strand
CATACGAGATTCCTCTACGTCTCGTGGGCTCGGAGATGTGTATAAGAGACAGGAGGTAATTAATGTCATTTAACGGCACAGAAAACTATATAACTAGCCATGATCTTCGTGTTGCAGTAAATGCTGCAATAACTTTGGAAAAACCTTTGTTAATTAAAGGTGAACCAGGCACAGGTAAAACTATGTTAGCAGAAGAAATAGCAGCTAATTTAGGGCTAGAGTTAATACAATGGAATATCAAGTCGACAACAAAAGCACAACAAGGACTGTATGACTATGATGCAGTCTCAAGACTACGTGACTCTCAACTTGGCTATGAAAAAGTTCATGATATATCAAACTATATTGTTAAAGGTAAACTTTGGAATGCCTTTGAAGGTGAAGAGCGCAAAGTTTTATTGATTGATGAAATTGATAAAGCAGATATTGAATTTCCTAACGATTTATTACAAGAACTTGATAAAATGGAGTTCTACGTATACGAAACAGATCAACTAGTTACAGCAAAAAATCGTCCTATTGTTATTATTACCAGTAATAATGAAAAAGAACTCCCAGATGCCTTCTTACGTAGATGTTTCTTCCACTATATAAAATTTCCTGACGCTGAAGAAATGGGTAAAATTGTGGATGTTCATTTCCCTAATATTAAACAAAAATTACTTGATGAAGCATTAGCGCTGTTTTTCAATCTTCGTGACATTCCTGGCTTGAAGAAAAAGCCATCAACATCTGAACTAATAGATTGGTTAAAATTACTACTTGCTGAAGATATTTCACCAGAAGTACTACATGATACACGCCAGAAAAAAGTGATTCCTCCATTGCATGGTGCTTTACTTAAAAATGAACAAGATGTGCATTTGTTTGAAAAGCTAGTATTTATGCACCGTGGCCAACGTTAGGCTTTATGTTAGAAAATAAAGAGCAAAATAATGTTAATTGATTTCTTTTGTAAGGTACGTGACTACAAAGTACCTTGTACGCTACGAGAGTTGCTCGACTTAATTCGTGCTTTAGAACAGGGTGTGGTTTTTGCTAGCATTGATGACTTCTACAGTGTAAGTCGTACGGTGCTGGTAAAAGATGAAGCTCATTTCGACCGATTTGATCGCGCTTTTGCCGACTATTTTAAAGGTGTTGCTAGCCTTGAACTCGACTTGTCAGAAATACCAGAAGATTGGCTAAGGAAGCATTTTGAAAAGCAACTTAGTGATGAAGAAAAAGCAAAAATCAAAGCGCTAGGCGGTTTAGATAAGTTGATGGAAACATTAGCTGAACGCTTAAAGGAGCAAGAAAAACGGCATCAAGGTGGCAATAAATGGATTGGTACGGGCGGTACGTCTCCTTTTGGCGCTTATGGCTATAATCCAGAAGGTGTTCGTATAGGGCAGAAAGAGTCAAGACACCGCCGGGCAACTAAAGTTTGGGATGAACGTCAATTCAAAAACCTAGATGCAAATGTAGAAATTGGCACCCGTAATTTAAAAGTGGCTTTGAGAAAATTACGTCAATTTGCACGCACAGGTAGCAGTGAAGAATTAGCACTTGATGAAACAATTGCTGCTACTGCGCGTAATGCAGGTTACCTCGACGTAAAAATGAAGCCCGAGCGTCATAATGCTATTAAAGTACTGATGTTTTTTGATATTGGTGGTTCGATGGATGATCATATCAAAGTATGTGAACAACTATTTTCAGCAATACATGGCGAGTTTAAGCATTTAGAGTTTTTTTATTTTCATAATTGTCTTTATGAAAATGTTTGGCGTGATAATAATCGCAGACACAACGAAAAAATTGACCTCTTACAAGTGCTACATACCTACAGCCGTGATTATAAAGTAATTTTTGTTGGCGATGCCACTATGGGTCCATACGAAATAACATACCCTGGAGGTAGTGTTGAACATTGGAATGAAGAAGCTGGCGATGTTTGGATGAAAAGGTTAACCGACTATTTTGATAAGGTTATTTGGCTTAATCCACAAAGTGAAGCACACTGGCGCTATTATTCTTCTATTCATATTATGAAAGGACTTGTGGACCATAAAATGTACCCACTTACTTTGGCAGGATTAGAGCAAGGTATAAAAGCGTTAATTTAAATTTATGCCTAATAAGTAATAAGATGGTGATTTTGTAAATAGAATATATTCTATATAAGGTTGAAAATTCAACGTCACCATTTTTCTATAATATATAGTTAAATGAATGTTTATTTTATGCATATTCGTTACATTAAAGTAAACTTCACAATGAAATAAATAATTTAACTTTACTGGTAAATAAATAGACTTAATTACAAACAATTATTGATATTAAGTTGCAGTCTTTAGTTAACTGTTTACTATTGTACGCATATTTTCCGTGGGTCATTCATATGCCATTTTCTCTTGTTGATATCATTGCTTTAGCAACTTTTTTTCTCTCTTGGTCTGGTTACACTTGGTTTGCTCGTATAAAAGCTAAAACAACTGATTGTATTGCGCGTAGCTTACACCAGCATAGAGTTCACTGGATGTATGAAACAATTACACGTGAGGTTAGGGTGGGCGAGGCTGCTTTACTCTCTAATCTAGAAAGAAATATAGCTTTTTTTGCTTCCAGTACCTTACTAATTTTAGCCGGTATATTGACACTTTTTGCTCAAATAGAAACATTAGAGAGTGTTATTTTTTCAATCCCTTATGCAGATCATGTCAGTCATACTTCTATTCAAGTTAAGCTAAGTTTATTAGCTTTTATATTCGTTCTATCTTTTTTCCAGTTTACATGGTCTATGCGTCAGTATGGCTTTGTTAATGTAATGATTGGCGCTGCACCAATAAGTAAAACAGGGTTAAATGACAACCTGAGAGCTTATGCAAAACAAATGGCAACGGTACAGGACCAAGCGGCGCATTCTTATAACTACGGCCTAAGATCATATTATTTTGCTCTAGCTGCAATGTGCTGGTTCTTTCACCCTTACTTATTTATTTCAATGAGTATTTGGGTTGTTTATACCTTATATAGGCGTGAGTTTAATTCTAAGTCTGTGAAAGCGATTACAGCTGGGCAAGGGTATTTAAAGTTAGAGCGCGAAATTAAAGAAAACGCTGCCGCTAAGGTTAATAAGTGAGTAGTAGCCAAAACAAGTATCAGCAATATTCGGTAGGAGATTTCGATAATTATGATTGTTTAAAGTTATCAAAACGCTTTTACCTTGTGTTAATTTTTGTATTGCGCGGTTATCTTGTTTGGTTAATGTCGGTCACTAATATGCGCGATAGAGTCAGTATTATTTCGTGGGTATATCCAGAAACGTCTTTATTTTACTTAAGCCTAATATCGGGAACAGTTGGTTTATTTGTTTTACTAATCATTAGCTTAAGACGCCCAGAAGCCCCTCGCTGGATTCAAGTAAGTTGGCAACATAGTCGAAAACTCTTAATCGCAGCCCTATTATTTGATTTATTGACCCATTGTATTGGCTATTTTTATTGGCAATTGATTTCAATAGAGTGGCTTAGTATGCAAGTAATCCTTTCCATTACGTTGATTTATTTGTGCTATCACAGTAAGCGATTGACAATTAATTTGTCTGAATTTCCACAAAAAATACCAGAAAAATAGCAATTTATCCGTTACCATTCAAAATACAATGTTTTAGTTGCCACTAAATTTTATTCAGGAAGTTCAAGTGTTACACACTTTACAATCTCCACTTTACCGGTAATAAACATCGAAAAAACATCAATTAAAGATTTAATTATAAAAAGTTAAGGTTATACACAGTGAATGTAAATACTAGTCAAAATAATAGTGAAAAAGAAGAACGACTCATTATTCTTGATACGGAAACAACCGGCATAAACCCTAAAGAGGGGCATAGAATTGTTGAAATAGGCTGTGTTGAAATGGTTAACCGCCAATTAACGGGTCGTAGTTATCATGTCTATATTAAGCCATTGGATCCTCAAGGGCATGTACTTCAAATGGAACAAGAAGTTATCAATATTCATGGTTTAACCAATGACTTTCTTGATGATAAACCCACATTCCCTGAAGTTGTAGATGATTTTATTGATTTTATCAGAGGTGCTGAATTAGTGATTCATAATGCTAAGTTCGATGTTGGCTTTATGAATCATGAGTTTTCATTATTGAACTTTGCAAATCGTGCGAATAATAAAGTCCCTATGACCGAAGATATTTGTACTATTACCGATACTTTAAAAACCTCAAAGGATGAATTTGGCTCTCCAAAAACCTTAGACTATTTAGCGCGTTTTTATAAAGTCGATAAATTAGTTGACCGTACTTATCATGGTGCATTGATTGATGCACAGCTGCTTGCATTTGTCTATATTGAAATGACACGTAAGCAGTCTACTTTTAATTTATCTGTTGGTGAGAATAATTCAGGCGATACAAATGTAATTAGACGATTAAATAATAATAGGGCAAAGCTAAAGGTTATTGCTGCATCTGCCGATGAAGTAGAAGCACATAAAGAAAGACTCTTGGTGATTAAGAAAAAAGGAGGAGAGCCACTTTGGAAATAAAAAGTCTATTCATAACTTGTTTGATTCTATTCATTACGCTATCTAGTACTGACATCTTTGCAGCCCAGGATATAACCCCTGAGCAGCAAGCACTCTCAGAGCAAGCACTCTCAGAGCAAGCAGAATCAATTAAGCAAAGTAATTTAAAGTATTATCAAAGTGATAATAAAATAAACCAAATCCCTTATTTCTGTCTCTTATACACATCTCCGAGCCCACGAGACGTAGAGGAAACTCGTATGCCG
>CAJXUT010000271.1 GCA_913061365.1 uncultured Colwellia sp. | reverse complement strand
ACAGTAATGTTATCCCTTAGTGTTTCATGTTTTTATGCATCTATTTTTATAGATGCATTTTTTTTGCTTAAATTTTATTAAAAAGTTGAATCATAAGCTTTTTGATACTAAATACAGGTTTGAACGAGCAATATACTCAGTAATTTAATGGTCAACGGCACTAGTAATACTTATATAATTTTAATAGAATCAGCATGCTAAAAATGTGCTCTCGTGGTGAAGTGGATATCACGTGGACCTCCGGAGTCTAAGTCGCAGGTTCGATTCCTGCCGAGAGCGCCATTCTATCTAATTTCTAATTCAAATAGCCTTTAAAACTATTTCCTTTACTATAAGCATAGAATAATAATGTACTTTATTTAAAAAACTGCCTAAAGTAGTAGCAATATAACCCATTTATTATTTTGCTGTGATGAATAAACGCTTACCTTCTTCTTTTCATACTATATGCACTAAGTTTCTTTGGCTTAAACTTGTTAGCGGTATTTTATTTTTTAGTATCAATGCTGTTGGGCAGAATGTTACCAATGAAAACTATCAAATTACGCAAGTGGATATTGAGCCTTACTTTCAGGTTATCAAACGAACGGGTAAAGTTAATTTTAGGCATATAGTCAACTTATCATTTAAAACAGCTGGCTTTTTAACAACATTGAATGTTGACGAAGGAGACACTTTTAATGAAAAAGATCTGCTCGCAGCATTAGATACCTCTGAGCTAGCTGCAGATATAAATGCCGCTTATGCACGATTGTTACAAGCAAAGCGTAATGTAAAACGAATTAAAGTAATGCTAGCAAAAAAATTAAGTTCTCAACAAGATCTTGATGATGCATTAACTGCGGTTGACACTACCAGATCCGCCTATAAAGTTAAGCTATATAACTTAGAAAAAGCGCAGGTATTTGCACCTTTCTCTGGTATTGTAATTCAACGAAATACTGATTTAGGTGAATTACAATCACCGGGTCAGACTGCCTTACAAATAGCGAAGTTAGATCATAATTTAGTCGTTAGTGTTGCACTGACGAGTGAAGAAATAGGCTTTGTTAGATTAAATCAAAAAGTGAAAGTACATATAGCACGTTTTGGTATAATTGAGGGGGTTATCAGTAAAATTCCTGCAATTTCAAATAGACAGAGCCATTTATTTACTATTGAAGTATTGCTACCTGAAACGAGTTTTACTAGGCCTCTTATTGTGGGTCAGATAGCAAGAATTATGATTAATGCAAAAAGTCATGACTTTGTTTATCGCCTACCAATAGAAGCATTGAACTCTGTAAATGAAAAAGGGCAAGCATTAGTTGCGCTTTATAAAAACAATACCCCAGTTCAACGAGCTTTTCCCGTCTATAAAATAGATAATGATTTCTTATATTTACACGCAGAACAAGGTGAACTTCCCTTGCAAGTTATCACCCAAGGGTGGAATAAGTTACCACTTATTTCAACTGAGAAGTAAGTAAATGAAATTACCTAGTTTAGCAATAAAAAATGCACAGTTTACGCTAATCATCACGCTGCTTTTAGTACTGGTTGGCATTGTTTCTTATTTAAGTATGCCTCGCAGTGAAGATCCTCAATTTGATATTCCAGTAACGTTAATTGAAGTTATATACCCAGGTGCTTCCCCGCAAGATATTGAAAACTTGGTGGTAGATCCATTAGAAGAAGAATTTTCAGATATTGAAAACATAAAAAAAATAGAGTCTCAAATTAAAAATGGAGGGGCTAGAATTGAAGTTTTCTTTCATTATGGCACAGATGCTGAGGCAGCCTATAATAAGGTTAAGCTTGCAGTTTCATCCGTTAAACCTTCTTTACCAAGTGGTGTTCAAGATTTATTGGTAATTAAAGCTAGTCCCACAGCAGTTGCTATTATTCAAATGGCACTATGGAGTAATCCAACTGACTATAGGCAAATGGAGTTTTACGCTAAGCTACTAGAAAAGCGCCTAGAAGCAATTTCAACAGTAAAAAAAGCTGATATCTGGGGATATCCTGAGCAGGTAGTTGCTGTAGATCTTGATTTGGCTTTATTAAAGCATCATCAAATATCAATCACGCAGGTCAATCAGGTTCTACAAGGGCGAGCTGTAAATATTACACCTGGATTTGTTGATGCAAATATCAGGCGCTTTAATGTTAAGTCTAGTGGGAACTTTCAACAAATATCTCAACTTGAGGATACTGTTATTACGTCGAATGACGACTTTTCTTTGAGATTAAAAGATGTTGCTAAGGTGAGTTTTTCTAGCAGAAACCCAAGCTATTTAGCTTATTATGAGAATAACCCCGTTATATTTATTACTGCTGAACAACGAAATAATACTAATATTTTTGATGTAACCAAAAGTATTCAAAATGAAATAGAATTATTTAAAAAAACATTGCCCTCGTCGATAAAAATGGAAATGCTGTTTGAACAGGCAGACAGTGTTGATGTTAGAGTAAATGGGTTTTTTGACAACCTCTGGCAAGGATTACTTCTTGTAGGTGTTCTATCTCTACTTTTTTTAGGCGTTCGTGAATCGATTGTTGTGATGTCGGTTATTCCATTGTCTTTTTTGATTGCTATAGGCCTACTAGATTTTGCAGGTTTTGGTTTACAGCAAATGTCTATCGTTGGTTTGATAATAGCATTGGGCTTATTGGTGGATGACGCTATTGTTGTTACAGAAAGTATTCATAGAGAGAATCAAATAGCTGGTGATGGCTCTAATGCGGCTATCTCGGGGACAAAAAAAGTAGCTTGGGCATCTATAAGTGGCACCATTACCACTATCTTAGCTTTCTTACCTATGCTGATGTTAAAGAGTGACACTGGTGATTTCATCCGCTCAATGCCAATTACGGTAGTATTAGTATTATTAACCTCTTTAATATTGTCCTTAACATTATTGCCACTATTATCGAGTAAAACCTTTACTAGAAAAGCATCAAGTACCAAGACACTGCAACATTATATTAATCATTTTGCTGAAACGAGCTACATAAATAGCCTAGCAAAGTTATTCAAAATTCGATGGATAGTTATCATCTTAGCAGGCATAGCATTAGTGGCTATGTTATCGTTTTTTAATAATGTTGGTGTCAGCTTATTTCCTAAAGCAGAAAAGCCTATGTTACTTATTGATGTAGAGACGCCGCCAAACTCGTCATTGGACTATACTAATGATGTGATGCAGAAAATGACTGTATTTATTAAAGAACAAGAAACAGTCGCTAAAGTAGGACTAAATGTTGGTAGCTCCAACCCTCGCATTTACTATAATGAAATACCTAAACGTGGTGTAGAAAAATATGGTCAAATTTTAGTTGTTTTAAGTGAGTTCAACCCTGAGAAAATGGCAATCTTAGTAGCAACGTTACGAGATGAATTTGATCGATGGCAGCAAGCAAAAATAACGGTAAAAGAATTTACTCAAGGTCCTGTTACAGATCAACCTATTTCAATTCGACTTATTTCTGAATCTTTAAGTGATTTAGAGCAAGTTGCTAATGACCTTGCTCATAAAATGGCAACTACTGAGGGCATTATTAATATTGATAATCCAATAGGCATTGCAAATACTGAGTTAGCATTGAAAATTGACTATGATAAAGTTGGCTTGACCAATATAAATGTTAATAATTTAGACACCACATTACAAACAGTATTATCAGGTTCATATGTTGGTCGATTTAATGATAAAAATGGTGAGAACTATCCTGTTTTAGTACGTAAAACTAATCCTAGCATTGATACTTTATCTGATGTTTATGTGACTAGTTCAGTAAATCAACAAATACCTTTAACTCAATTAGTTACAACAGAGCTACAAAAAGGGCAAACAGATTTCTTTCATTATCAAAAGTTACGAATGGCAAAAATATCTGCTGATTCAGCTAAAGGTTACTCTATTAATGAATTAACATCGACTATAGTTGCTTATCTTGATGAATATACCTTACCTGCTGGTATGTATTATACTTTGGGAGGTGAAGAAGAGTCTCGCCAGGAATCTTTTTCTGGGCTAACACAAATAATGTTAATAACAGCTGTGGGCATTTTTGCTATTTTAGTATTGCAGTTTAAATCTATTCTACAGCCAATGATTATATTTAGTTCAATACCTTTTGCCATGGCCGGTTCAGTGGTGGGCTTATATTTAATGGGGCTATCTTTTTCAATGATGGCTTTTGTCGGTTTGATTAGTTTATTTGGGATTGTGGTTAATAATGCCATTATATTAATTGATACTTCTAATCGAAACTTAGGTGAAGGTTTAAGTAAGAAAGATGCTGTACTCAAAGCAAGTGGCACACGCTTCACCCCAATATTATTAACGTCATTAACAACTATTGGTGGTTTAATACCTTTAACCTTGTTTGGCGGAGCTTTATGGCAACCATTGGGTGTGGTATTAATTTCTGGGCTCTGTGTTTCGGCAATATCAAGCTTTTTACTTGTTCCAGTGTTGACTGAGTTATTTACTCGATCAAACATCAAATCTAATCTTTCTTAGGAAGTTAAACGTTAATTTATGGAAATGCATACCGTTGGTATTTGGGGGTACAGTTTTGCAAGTATCGCCTATGCTATATTTTTTCTTCTCATACTTGCCGCGCATAATCAGTCAACGATTGCTAAATGGTTATTACTCTGTTCTTTAGTTTCTATGGGAGCAAATTTTGTAGCTGATTTACAAATATATTTGGGCTTTTCTTTTCAATGGAGCATGCTAGCTGATGTTATTAAAATAGGCGCATTCTCTGTGTTTATCTTAAGCTTTAATATTGAAAAGGATAGTATTAAAGCTGTCTCTTATACACATCTGACGCTGCCGACGAAGAGGA
>CAJXUT010000270.1 GCA_913061365.1 uncultured Colwellia sp. | reverse complement strand
CCGTTTGAAAGATGTTATTTAAACCTGGCAGTTACACAAAATGTGTTACAGGGTCCATATTAAGGTTACTAATAATACTCAGACTTATTTAAAAGTAGTGCTTAATGTATCAATCAATGCCGCATTTTTATTAACTTCAATACCGTTTATATGTACTTGCTGCGCTAAAAGAGCATTGTTTTTAGAGATATTATCAATCGTATAGATACTTTCATTTATTTCATTGGTAACCACACTCTGTTCTTCTGTTGCGGTGGCAACTTGAGCTGTCATATCACTCACATTATTTATGCTGATAACAATACTATCCATTGTTTGTTTTATTTTAAGTGCATCCTCAGAGCACTCTTCAGCATTTACTTTACTTGTGAGCATCACCTGACTCCACTCTTGTAATGTTAATTGTAGCTTTTGAACAGAAGATTGAATTTGCTCGGTTGCCCCCTGTGTTCTACTTGCTAATGTTCGTACTTCATCAGCCACTACGGCAAATCCTCTGCCTTGTTCACCTGCTCTTGCTGCCTCTATTGCTGCATTTAATGCGAGTAAATTTGTTTGATCAGCAATGCCTTGTATTTCCGTCATGATGGCAGATATTGCTTCTACATCTAACACAAGCCCATTGGCATTATTCGCAGCATTTTCAACATCTTGAGTTAATATATTGATTTTTTTATGACTGGTTTCAATAACTTCAATGTTTTGCTGACATTCATTTTGAATACTAACAATTTTATCATGTGTATTGGTGGTGTTAGCGCTTACTTCATCAATAGTTGAACTCATTTGAGTGATTGCTGTAGCAAATTGTGCCAATTGAGCGTTTTCTTCATTTATACCATTAAGCATTTCACAAGAAACTTTTTCTAACTCAGCGGAAAGTTTCACTAACGTTCGGCCTGAATCGCGACTTCGTCCCAATATTGTTTTGATTCTAGCTCTATATAATTCTACAGGGTAGGTTATGATATTGATTAACCCTTTACCTGAGTAAATTAGGCGAGATGGGCTATCTGATGAGAATTTTGTGCTCTTAACAGCGCTAGGGAAAAATATAAGCTCTTCTGAGAAAAGGAAAAAAAGTAAGGCAATAGATAATAAAATGATTGCTGAAGATATTAATGATCCGCCAAGTAGAGAGTTTGCTGATAAAGCTAGAATAATAATGGCTAAACCTACAGCGCGTTTTAAATTGATATTTGAACTAAAATCTGGAATTGATTTTCCATTATTTAACACATCATAATACTGCTGTGCTTTCTTCTTTTTTTCTTCCGATGGTTTAGTTCTTACAGATTGATATCCTGTAATTTTATTATTTTCGTATAAAGGGGTTACGTAGGCGTCTACCCAATAAAAATCACCATTTTTACATCTATTTTTAACCATGCCACGCCATGAATCCCCGCGTTTTAATTTACTCCATAAATCCTTAAAAGCGGCTTTAGGCATATTAGGGTGGCGAACAATATTATGATGTTGTCCTTTTAATTCATCTAATGAGTAGCCCGCAATTTCACAGAACTCTTCATTAGCATAAGTAATTCGACCTTCAAGATCAGTTATTGAAACGAGTTGATCTGTATCGGAAAAGGTTTTTTCATTGTTTGAAATGTGAGCCATAAGGTAAAATCCATTTTATTTGTAGAAGTAATCTTATAAATTCCATTAAGATTCAATTAACTATATAAGATAGTTTCAGCAATGTCTTGCACAACATTTTTAGTATAGAAGATAAAGTAATTTTGTGTGCTTAAAAGTGTATTTTATTTCTAGTTAAGCAGCCTATTTATCAAGATGATATTACGAACACCCTATGGGATAAATATGCTAAGAATAAATGAATTTTAAGAAATTCAATATTTAATGCTTTGAATAGGCTTAGGAGGTTGGGGGGAAGAGTAGATTAAAGTGACTATTTCTACCCTTCATCATTAGGAATTAAATAATTAGTTTTTGTTGTTAACTTGTCGTTTTAGAAAGATTTACCCATGCATTTTTAAAAATTTTGCTACTAAGGTTTCTTCATCTTCTACGTGGTTTGGATCTGGCTTAACACAATCAATAGGACAAACACTCACGCAGGTAGGATTATCATAATGTCCAATGCACTCGGTGCATTTATCGGCATCAATTTCGTAAATGTGCTCACCTAAAGTGATTGCTTCGTTAGGGCATTCAGGATCGCACATATCACAATTGATACAGCTATCTTCAATAAATAAAGCCATCAGCGCTAAAGCCTATTTATCTGCTTGGTTTTGCGCGAAAGGGTGACGAGTAGTACCACCGTCAGTTAAATAGCGCATGATAATACCAAACTCTAAATCTAACTCTGTTTCAAGCTCAATCGCAACCTTATGACCCGAACCTTTAGCATCAGTGATAGCTTCACCTGTTTTACAGTGAATCATTTTCTCTAAAATAAAACTAACATTGCCATTGGGGGTCATTAACTCTAATGAATCACCAATAAGAAATTTATTTTTGACATCAATTTCAATTAAGCCAGACTCTTCGTTTTGACCTAGCACCTCGCCAACAAATTGTTGAGAGTCACTCTTAGAGTAACCATAATCATAGTTTTGCGTATCAGAAGGGCGATGGCGCTTTAAAAAACCTTCAGTATAACCACGGTGAGCTAAATGCTCTAAATCAGTGTTAAGTAGAGGATTAAATTCTTTATTTTCAATAGAGTCATTCATTGCTTGACGATAAACTTGAGCGGTTCGAGCACAGTAGTAGAAAGATTTGGTTCTTCCTTCAATCTTTAATGAATGTACTCCCATTTTGATCAAACGATCAACGTGTTCAACGGCACGTAAATCTTTTGAATTCATAATGTAGGTGCCATGCTCATCTTCAAATGCTGGCATGTACTCGCCTGGGCGGCCTTGCTCTTGTAATAAAATCACATCATCAATAGGCTGGGGCTTATCTTCAGGTAAATAGGCTTCAGGTAAATAAATTTCTGCTGACTTAGCAGGGGGTACAGCAATGATATCACCAGTTTCTGTTTCTTTTGCTTCGTGAGTGTCATACTTCCAACGACATGAATTAGTACAAGTTCCTTGGTTTGGATCACGTTTATTAATATAACCAGATAATAAACAACGACCAGAGTAGGCCATGCATAAAGCCCCATGAACAAATACTTCTAGCTCCATCTCAGGGCAATGGAAACGAATATCTTCAATTTCATCAAGTGATAATTCACGAGATAAAATAACGCGCTCAACGCCTTGTTGCTGCCAAAATTTTACTGTAGCCCAGTTAACGGCATTTGCCTGCACTGATAAATGTATTGCCATATCAGGGAAATTTTCACGAACCATCATGATCAAACCAGGATCAGACATGATTAATGCGTCAGGGTTCATGGCTATCACTGGGGCAATATCTTTTAAAAAGGTTTTTAATTTACCGTTATGAGGAGCAATATTATTCACTAAATAAAACTTTTTACCTAATGCATGGGCTTCATCAATGCCTAACTTTATGTTGTCTAAAGAAAATTCGTTATTTCTAACCCGAAGAGAGTAACGTGGTTGCCCAGCATAAACAGCATCTGCGCCATAAGCGAATGCGTAACGCATGTTTTTTAGGCTGCCAGCAGGAGAAAGTAATTCAGGTTTTAACATAACGTATCATCTTTAACTAAGGATCTATTTAAATGATCCAATAAATATAGGGAGCGTATTATAAGAAAATACCTGACGCTGAGCAATCGAAACTAGGATTAAAAGATTTTGTGGTAAAACGATAATTAATAGTGTTATTAGAATAATGACTTTTTCATTTGATTGATTATTGTACAATATTGAAAAATATTAAAAAAAGCTTGGTCTTCATACAAATTGTGTTATTTTTAACCTTATAGAGTGAATGTTGTAATTAAACTGATGGAGAGTTCTATGGCTACTGAAAATGCTTTGTATACGATTTTAATGGAAAAAATAAAACAAGACGCTTTGATTTTACCAACACTACCAGAAGTTGCACTGAAAGTGAGAAAAGCAGCAGATGATCCCGATATTAACTTAGGTCAGATGAGTGATATCATTGCACAAGATCCATCATTAGCACTGGGTATGATAAAAGTTGCAAACAGTGCCTTAATGGCGAGAAGTGTGACCGTAGAAACTATCTCTCAAGCTGTTACAAGAATTGGTTTAAGTCAAATTAAGAGCATTTCTACAGCAATGGCACTTAAACAAGTCTTTGTTTCTGAAAATAAAATTGTTACTGACTATATGCAAAAATCTTGGGAAAAAACCATAGATATTGCTTCGGTAGCGATAAGCCTGATGAGCTTATACCTTAAAGATAATAAACACGCCCCTTTGACACTAGATACTATTACCCTTGCTTCACTCGTTCATAATATCGGTGTTTTACCTATTTTAACTGAAGCGGAAAAACAACCGGATGTTTTTGCCAACCCAACTTTCTTACAGCAAGCTATTATTAAGTTATCAGGGAAAATAGGGGGTAGTGTTACTCGAACATGGGGGCTTTCTGATGATTTAACTTTACTTGCTGAAAGCTGGAGTGACTTAACGGTTCTACCAAAAGAAGTTCATTATTTAGACTTTATTCGCGCAGGTGCCATTTATCATAATGTGTTTAAAAATGAATCTACGCGAGATACCTTATTGAACAGCTATGTGAAAAAAGGAATTTTACCAGAAGCTGACTTTATGGAAAGTGATGAATTTAAAGAGCTCTGTGCTGATGTTAAATCAATGTTTACGTAGCTAAAAAGTTATTCGTAAAAACTAAAAAAGCAGCTTAATTAGCTGCTTTTTTAGTTTTTGATTCTATATATTCAATCAAAAAATTAGT
>CAJXUT010000269.1 GCA_913061365.1 uncultured Colwellia sp. | reverse complement strand
CGAGATTCCTCTACGTCTCGTGGGCTCGGAGATGTGTATAAGAGACAGCTTCTGTTCTTGCTGTTGAAATGAAATTAGTCGTCTCTTGTTTAAGTTGTTCTATGTCATTTTCAAGGGAGGTTTTGCTTGCGTTATCAAAAAGCGAATTGATTTTAGATTTATCAATAGCGCCTGTTGTGGTGGTATATATCTCTCTTTCTTCTTGAGCTGCGCCGCCTCCTGTTGGTTTATCCTTGGTAACCTTAGTTAAGGCATCAATAGCAGCAACGAGTTTATTATTACCAGACTTAACCGTTGACGTTAGTACTTCACTAGCAACACGAGACGTATTTTCAATTTCTGCCAGTTTAGTATTACCTTTTTTAACTAAAGCAGCGATTTCTAGACTTGCATTGGTTTCTTGTGAGTTAATGGCATTTGGGTCTGGTGTCCATGTTCCCCCTGCATCAAAACAGGCTTGGCAATGACCACCCGTAGGTACTGAGCAAGTACCCGAGCCAACAGGACAAACCGTTTCAGTATAATCTTGA
Source organism: uncultured Colwellia sp. (assembly GCA_913061365.1). Lineage (GTDB taxonomy): Bacteria > Pseudomonadota > Gammaproteobacteria > Enterobacterales > Alteromonadaceae > Colwellia. Next base: position 4,330 of record CAJXUT010000269.1, on the reverse strand, counting down.
GTTTCATCCCAAGTACCGCCCATTTCTTTACAGAAACCTTTAGAAGAACTTGCAGCAATGACTGAGCAAGTACCATTACTATTAAAGTAATCACTTTCGCCCTCACCTACATCTGGATGCTTTGAAGCATCACAAAAAACTTTGTCACCTGAATCTATACAGCCATCATCACAAATTTCTGTACCTGAGATATTTTGACAATGTTTGTCTCTATTCGCTTCACAGTAATTAACACCATCTGAATGCAAGCAGCCATCTCTTTCATCACCCGTACCCGTAGTATCATAAGCGGGTACATCAGCAGAGCCACAACCTAAAGGGTTATTAGCAGTTCCCTCATAATAAGTAGTATCACCAATAGAGACTTGAGAAACAGAGCAAGCCGCACCATTAGGTGCAGAGTAACAAGCATTAGTCGCTATGTTATTACCCGAATCTAAAACTAAACTTTTACAATAATCATCATTTATATTTAATTGATTTTTTTCATTTAACTGTGCTTGGACATCATTAGGATTATAACAAGCGTCAGGGTCGCCATCGTCATCAGGGTCATGAGCAAAAGTATGACTTTGAAACGCATCTGGAGGACAGGCTAGAGCATAATCAACAACAACCCCGTCCGCATAAGTACCAAGCGTCCAAACAACCCAAGTACCACAGGGGTGCATAGCTCCATCTTTAAAGCCCTGAGTACAAGCATGTGAAAAAACTTCATTGTTAGAATAGTAATCTTCTGAGCCTTCATAGCGTTGATGGCCATGAGTACCAGACACCCATTCTTGACAAGATTTGGGGTCTAAGTCACTTGGATGATTACCTTGTGAATAAGAAAAACAACGACCACCCATAATAGGAGTCGATTGAGGAGTTTTTCCATCCAACTTGCTAAAATCAATTTCAACTTGTGCAGAATAGCTAAAAAAAGACGAAAAAAAAGCGACTATAAAAGCCGCTATTTTCCATGTTTGCAGCAATGGTTTAACTTGTACGTATGCCACTAGAAAACCCCTCAACAAAACAATAAGTAAAAATCGTTGCAAACATTAATGACGTAAGCATTGCTTATCGGCTTAAAAGCTTGATAACAATACCAACACCAGTCACAACGGCAGCAATACCTAGTACAACAACAACCGCAGCACCTGTATTGGTTTCACCATCAGTACCCGCAGCAGCAATAGCCGTTGAATGGTCAGCAGCTTGAGCCATTGCGCCAGTGAAACCCGCAGCTAATGCAGTAACCACTTTAGTTTTAGGCATGTTGTGTAAAGCGTTTTTTGCTTGGTTATACATATTTTTCATATATTTCCCCTTAAGGATTAATTAAATTTGCTCAATATGAGCGTTAAGTTTTGCCGAGAATTCGGCTTACTCTTCCGATGGAATGACCTGATATAAAACCGATTAAACAAATGGCATTAAACAGCGCAAAGTCCTCAGCAGAGAATTCAAATAAATCTATTAATGTTGCAACGATAGAATCAATATTTATTGCATCATAATCAGATTTAGACAGAAGAATTAAGCCACTTGGGCATGATTCAACTGATGTACTATCTATTCTTAAATTGCCGTTATTTAATTCATACAAGCAATAAGCAGCGTTTGAATTGAATGATAAAAGCAGTAAAAGAATAGGTAATAATTTCATTTATAAAGCCTTAGCTTCTTCGTTGTTTTCATTAAGAACCCTGACATCATCACTCTTACAAAGAGGACAACACACAAGGTTCATATCAATTTTTGAAACAACATCTAGTTCAAGCTCAGTGCCTACCCAGTTACAGCTATCGCACGTAAATTGGTAAACTTTGTAGTCAAAAAGAATAATAGCGTCCATGCCCTTAGCCTTATTTATTTCACTAGTTCAAAATCAACCACGATGTTTCGTGATGGGTTTTGTGGGTCTGCATCCAGTAGTAAATGTACTTTTTCACCGAATGGACATTGGCTTTTAAAGCGCTCGAATAAAGCAGCATCGTAAACAACGGCTAGTTCTTGCGTGTCAAAGCCTGCCATTTGAATATTGTGTTGTTCGTTTTGAAATGATTCTGCATTTTTTAAATACGTTACATTGGCAAATTGATAAGGCTTTGGAGAGCCAGATTTATTACTTGTGCCGTTACCAAATTTTGCGCCTATTACGATTACGTTTTGTAGTTTAGCCATGAGTATTTCCCTTTTTCGTTTAGGTTGTTAAAAGTTGTTGTGAAAAATCTTGTTCGCATTGTTTTAAATATTCCTCTTCGGTTGTCGTTATATTTAACCGCTGGGGAAGTGATGCCCGACTAAAGGGGTCAACAAGACCTTTTAAAAATTTATCTATTATTTGACTGTCTGACATGTCACAAATAAGGCGCATCATATTGATAGCTTTACGTGTTGAGATAACTTGGTTTTCAATGATTTTGTCTACTGTCATTCTTGTTTTTTTAACGATGGTTTTAATAACGCTTTGTTCTTCATTTAAAAATGATAAGGCAGGGTAAGCACCTGCTAAGTACTCGCTGGGCTTAACCATTGCTTCAAGTGGAATAACACGTTGGCTAGAATGAAGTTCTAATTCCCAACGAACCCATTTATCTTTTGGGTCACCCATTTGAATGCCCTTTTCATATACACGTAAAAGCTTGCCTGATTCACGAGAGCCAACGTATAAAGAGCGCCCTTTGTCTGGTATGAAACGAAACTCTTTTTTAAGCTCTTTGTGTACTTTTTGGTTTAGGTGACCAGATTCGATATACATGTAAGAAGCAGGACGACCACCAGAGTTAAAACCGCCCTTTTTAGCTAATTTTCTGGCAACGTTTATTGAGCGAGTTCCTGCATAATCATCGTGAGCTAAATCAATTCGTGTGATTTTGATTTCAGGAATATGTTTGATTTCTTGGAATAAGCGAGACATGTCTAAGGCATCACAGCCCGTTCCCATGAAAGAAACATAGCAGCCAAGGTTTTTACCACCCCAAGCAATAAGACCTGCATTCACACCATCGGCATAAAGTGTTGCTGAGTATTGGTAATTAAAACGTCCAGATGGATTATTCTTAATCGTCCACATATAAGTTTCAGAGGTGAATACGTTATTTAACCGGCACACGAAACGTTCAGCTTCACCGCAGCAAAGGGTATCAACCAAATCAACGCCAATGTTGTCTAAAAGATTAGTTAACCGATCATCATAACGAGCAGCAGTATCAACCTCTAATTCGCCTTTTAGCATTGCACGTAATTCATAACGTGCAGCCATTTCATTTTCAACAAGGTGCATTGACTCAAGACTTAAATCTTTGAAACGTCTTTCTTCGTATTCTTTGGTAATTTTTGAACAAGCATCTTCATAACGGCTTAGTACGTTTTGATAGCCTGTATTATCGAAAGCTTTTAGCCCTAAGAAGTCTTTATGTTTTTGGTCAGACAGTTTTTGTAAGTGACGTTTAAGTGAATCATCTTGAGCCGTAGCAACAATGTCACCTTTAAGACATGCGCCAATTTTGGCTAAGTGCTTAATACGAAGTAGTTCAGTAGGTGACCAAGTCAGGGAAAGTGCATCCACTTTACAAGGAATGCTTGTGATTGCTTTTGATTTACTGGTCATCAAACACCCCCGAATCATAGAGAGCTTGATAGTTATCGTCTGTTACTTCGATAAGTTCAAAGTCATGACCATAGTGAGGTTGCAGGAATGAGATTAAAGAGATTAAATTCGAAAAATGATGCACTTGGCCTTTGTGCTGAATAGCCACATCGCCCCATGCTTCTTTTTGAAAATAAACGTTTTTAGTCACAACATGCCCTGTCTAATTAAATGAATAATTTGCTTTCGGGTTAAGCTGTTAAAACAAGATTAAGGTGCGAACTACATCAAGTAATGGGGTGCTACCTCGAAAGCATTTAAAGACTAGCAATTGCTCACTTGACATGTCAATAGGTCACTTGCTGACTTGCATGCAATTAATCTATTGCTATACTAAACATGCGAACTACAAAACAGGTGAAAACAATGAACTTCTTAGATGTGCTAAATGCAGCTACAGTAGACCTTTCAGATAATATGCTATCGAAGAAACTAGGCATTACACGCCAATCTGTATCTTTATGGAGAAACAAAGGCACAATACCTGAAGATGAAACGCTAGAGAAGCTAGCTAAACTAGCAGGTATGCCAATAGAAAAAGTATTCTATGCAGCATATGCAGAAAAGGTTCATAACCCTGTAGTAGCACAGCTTTTACGTGAAAATAGCAATTTAGCTGCATAAGAGAATGTGTTGATTTTACGAAGATTTTTTATAAAAATCAGATAGTAAGTAAATATATGAATAACT
>CAJXUT010000268.1 GCA_913061365.1 uncultured Colwellia sp. | reverse complement strand
ACGAGATTCCTCTACGTCTCGTGGGCTCGGAGATGTGTATAAGAGACAGGTTGTAGCCATGCTGGAATAAAATAGACTAACGGGACCAAGGCTAGATAATTGATCAGTGCTATTAAGTGTTTATTCGGTGCTTTCATAATCTTTCCTCATAACAGTATCGTGAAGAGCACTGGTTCTTCACGATAAATAATAGTTAATCTCTATTTCTGAGCTTGGCTCGCTTGCAAAAAGCTATTATAAGCCCAACGATATGAAGTGTGTTGCCCTAAAATACCGCCAAGCTCCATGCCTTTTTCGCTACGCCAGTCATCCATAACTTCTGCTAATACCGACGCCCAAGTTGCTACTTTCACGCCTGCCTGTGTCATTCGATGAATGGAAGCTTCTGCAACCGCTTTATTCCAAGTACCTGAAGCATCTACGACCGCGTAAACATCATACCCTTCCGCTACCGCTGATATCGCAGGGAACATCAAACAAACATCAGTTACAATACCCGCCATTATTATTTTTTTACGGCCTGTGGCTTCAATTGCTTTTTTGAATTCTGGACTTTTCCATGCATTAATCTCCCCTGCTCGTTCAATGACTACATCGCCTAGAATATCGGTAATTTCTGGCATTATTGGTCCATTAGGCCCATCAGGCATACTCGAGGTAGTGATTGTCGGCATACCTACAACTTTTGCCATTGAACATAAGCCTTTGATATTTTCTGTCATCAAGTGCGCATCTTGATCTCGACAACTGACCAATAAACCTGTTTGATGATCAATCATTGCTAATACTGCATTGTCTACTGTTAATGTTTCTGCAAATTTATTCATTTTCTCTCTCCGTTTAGTTCTGTTATTTTATACTGATTGACTAACAACAACGATTTCAACATTGCTGTTGGCAGTAATTTTAGTTTTAAAAGTACGTATTAAATCGCCATCCTGTGCACTAAAAGTGCTGTTTTCATCTGCAAAATCGGCTTCACCCTGACTAACATAAGCCAATACCTCTTCGTCGAAAGTAATACTTTCACCTGAAGAAAGGCGAACGACGTCGATCACAGTTTGGCTACTAAACGTTTGACCTTGATTCTTCTTACCGCCATAAATGCGAGTGACACCATTGGCTTTTAACGTGTAATGTTTATATCCAGCTCGTTGACCAGACTCATCAGGTAAGACCCATAGCTGCAACATTCTATTTTTAGTGCTGTCAGGGTTAACTTCATTATGTGAAAAACCTTCTCCACCTGCACGTTGAACCTGTGCTTCACCTGTATTTAAGCTTTGTCCATGCTCCAAAGACCCTTCATGACTCACACGACCATTCATCATGATTGATATAACATCGATCTCTTTATGCGAGTGCATATGTGTTTGACCATGAGGATTAAACTGTGCATCTGCTAGGTAAACAAAGTTACCAATTCCGTCGAATGTATTCGGTGCTTTTCTGCTACCAAATACACGACGGTCTGTTACTAAACGATGCTCAGTTAAACCAGCAAATCCACCTAGCGGTAACGATTTTTTACTCAGTATATTCATGTTCTTCTCCAACGATTAATGTTTTTCATTGCTTTGATCCAAACAATAATAAGCGTTAAATACTGTTTGATAAATACACCTTTATTGATATGATAAATTCATTTTTGACAACAATTAGCTATTTTATGGAAAATGATTTAAACGACATGATGGTTTTTTTAGCGGTTGTTGAAACGGGAAGCTTCACCCTTGCTGCTGATAGGTTGGGAATTCCTAAAGCCAATGTCAGTCGTAAAGTTTCTCGATTAGAGCAACATCTTGATATTACGTTACTTGAACGTTCAACTCGCTCTCAACATTTAACAGAAGCAGGAAAGCGTTATTTAATTCATTGTAAACGCGTGCATGAAGAATTGGATTTAGCGACAGCTTCAATTTCAGAACTACAGCATAGCTATAAGGGGAATTTGAAAATTGGTGCATCAGTTGCCACAGGGCAACAAATTTTAAAACCAGCGTTAGCTAACTTTATGCATCAATACCCTGAATTAACCGTTCAACTCAATTTAACTAATCGACGAATTGATTTCATTGAAGAAGGTTATGATATTGTGATACGTGTTGGGCAATTAGCTGATTCACTGTTAATTGCTAAAAAGCTTGGTACGGTTACACGAAGTTTATTTGCTAGCCCTACTTATATTGCTAAACAGAATAAACCTAGTACTGTAGAGCAGTTAATTAAGCATCAATTGCTGGTATTGAATCCAATCAATAATGATCTAAAGTTGACGCTAGTTTCATCACTAGGTGATGACTATATATTAAACTGTAAGCCTCGTTTATTAGTTGATGATTTTTCGGTTCTTAAGCAGTCAATAGTTGATGGATTAGGCATTGCTGTGTTACCAGAATATATGGCCCGAGAGGAAGTTCACTCTGGAAAATTAGTGAAGGTTTTACCTGAATGGGGCATGTCAGACGTCGATATTTATGCACTTTACCCTCGTAATCGAGCAAAGATACCAAAAGTAAAAGAATTCTTAAACTTTGTAACCAAGCTATATACAGACACATTGAAGTGAAATACATGGCCTCTAAAAGATATTCATAACTTATTATTTAATGAAAGAGGTATTTCTACCATTAGTCCCAACAGACACCCCATACAAACTGATTAGTGAAATGTACTCGTATCTGAGTGATCGTTAACAAAGTGCAAAATTTACACTTTGTTATGTATCTTAAGTGTCAAAAGTTAGCGTTCAGAGATGAAACACTACAGGCAGCTTTGAGCTTAAACTCGCCTCACAAGCGAGCAGCGAATTCCGGTTAATATTACTCTAAATATCATCACGGTTTAACAAAAGCTAATGTCGATTTGGCTAGAACTATCTTTTATTACTAAACTATCTAAATAAAGTGTAAAGGCAATATATCGACGAGAAGTATTCAAACGAGCCTGTAACAAATTTATTTTTTATCTGCATCAGCTGTTGTTATCAACTTTACTTCTAAACCATTATTTTTTGTTGTTCTTGTTTCATAACGATCAGAATACCTACTAAAGAAGTCAGATAGTTTTTTTAATCCGTAATTTCGGGTATCAAAATCTGGCTTTATTCGCTTAAGATACTTGCCAATATCACCTAACTTTGCCCAGCCAGAATCATCTCTATAGTTCTGCCAAGCTTGGTGCATTAAGCGCCAAAGCTCTCGTTCTATTTCTTCTGATGATGTAAGCTTTTCTTCCGAAGTATCATCTGTCTCTATTTGCCCTAAGTTTTCAATAGCAATAAAATCATCACAAGCATTCTTAAATGAAATGGGCGTTGTTATTTTTCCAACACCTATTACTTGTATTTCAGATTATCTTAATCTAGTTGCTAGACTCGTAAAGTCACTATCACTTGATACTAAAGCAAAAGCATCAAATCGCTCAGTATATAGTAAATCCATGGCATCAATAATCATTACCGAGTCAGTCGAGTTTTTACCTTTGGTATATGCGAACTGTTGTCTTGGCTGTATAGCTAATTCATTTAATGGGTTTTTCCAGTTATTAAGGCAATCACTTGAAAAGTCACCATAAGCTCGCTTTGCAACAATTTGCCAAAACCAGATAATTCTTCAATTATTAAATGTAGTTTAGAGTGAGGGGTGTTATCAGAGTCGATAAACACAGCTATTTTTTTATATTCCATAGTCAACTTCTTTGTCCTTAAGTATACGACTAGTTTATTTTACGCTTCAATATGAAGTTGCTCTTCTCAGGATTATTTTTTGCAGACAATAAGATAAAATCATCTTCGTTCAATAAAACACAGCGTTTCTGTGGGTGAGTATAATTATCTAAGCGTCTTAAAATTGAAATCATTTCACGCTTAAACCTAGAAATCCTCAGTACTTCACAGCTTAAATTAACAATTTCAAACTCTGATCCAGCAAGTTTTTTGAATTCAATGTCATCACCAACCTCGAAATAATAGCCAAACTTTTCTTTAGGCAATGGCAATAACATATTGTCATTTTCGGTTGTTAGTAACGTGAAATCGTCTTTGGGGTAATTATTTATTTTGACTTCAAAGATTTTATTGGGATGAGCGATTGAGAGTATTGTTGCTCTTTGTTTGTGATTTTTCATTTGTTCTCACTCAATGAATTTTTCTATCATCATTTAACTGCAAAACTTGTCTTAATTCTAAAATTTCAGAAGGTGAATACAATCGATGTCGCATTACAACAAATTCAACAAACGTAATATCTAATTCCTCAGGCTCTTCACTAATTACGTAGCAGCTTTCACTTTTTGTAATAAAATTTAAGTCATTTTGTGATTGAATTTTCGATGTAATTACACGAAAATTTGGCTCATAACGATTAGTTTCATCTTTGATAACAAAGCCAAAGAGAGACTTTCCCAGAAGCTTTTTTTCACTATTTTGAAAGTCAAAAACTGATAAAATTGTTGCTTCTTTTAAATAAGTTTTTTCCATTTATTCTAGTTATCTCAGCTACTGCTTAAGCATCATGATGTGTTCATCTTCATCTTCATTTTCTGTATCAAAAGCTGAAATTAACTTACCTTTGTTACGATATTCTCGGAAATATAGGATTTGTTTCAATTCAAAGTTATTTAGTTTCATCAATAAAAGTTCAGCACAAGATACTTCAGATTCACTAGGGCAACTAGATGTCTTGAATATTTCCCCACATATGGTTAAAAAAACATCTTTACCGCATAGCTCTAACTGTTTTGATATAATAAATTCTCCAGGCTCATATCGATTAGTTAGATCATTTACAACTCGTCCAAAAAGAAATTTAAGATCCTTTTCCACTTCTAAATCTGATTTAACAGAAATTAAATCAGCATTATCTAAATATATG
>CAJXUT010000267.1 GCA_913061365.1 uncultured Colwellia sp. | reverse complement strand
GCGTCAGATGTGTATAAGAGACAGGCTAAAGACACTCAAGATAATGAAACAAAAGCTTTTCTCGTTAAATATTTTTATGAATTATCAGATAATCAAGAACTTAGTTTTAGCTATGATTACTTCAAGCGTTCAGCACAAACTGATTTGCAATCTATTTTAGGTTTAGGTCGATTTAGCTCTACTTCTCTATTATTAGGGGATGATGAAACTCAACGGGAAAGTTTTACCGTTAATTATGAGTTTGTTCTTGATGAGACTTGGTTAGAAGGCGGGGTTGTTCGTTACTATGATCAAACTACTGAAACGGAACAATTATCTGATGAAAAAAGAACCTCTCGTGGTCGCGAGTATTTTTATGATCGAGATTTCTTTTTTGAGCAAAGAGTTCAAGGTATAAGAGCTAATCTATATACCAATGTAGAATCAGATTTTGCATCACATCATATTGGATACGGTGTTGAATTTAGCAAAAATAAAACTGAAGAACTACGTAAAGGTTTGCAAACAACCATTGCAACAGGTGACTCAACCAATAATATTTTAACAGAAGAGTTTCCTTTAAGAGATTTCCCTATTTCTGAAGTTGAAGAAGTGGGTGTTTATCTTAATGATGAAATTAGTATTGATGGCACAAATGTCACGCTTATTCCTGCAATTCGTTACGATAAATATAAATTAAGGCCTAAGGCTGATGCTATTTATTTAGAAGATAACCCTAGCACTAGTATTGTTAATATTAGTGAAAGCAGTGTGTCACCTAAGCTAGGCGTGGTTTATCAGCTTGATAGTGAAAATAAATTTTATGTTCAATATGCAAAAGGCTTTAGAGCCCCACCTTTTGAAGATGCTAATATCGGCTTAGACATTCCCATGTTTAAAATACGGGCAATACCTAATGCTGACTTGAAATCTGAAACGACAGACGGTTATGAGGTTGGATATAATTATAGTGGAACTGAGCATAAGTTTGATTTAGTTGCTTTTTATAATGATTATCAAGATTTTATTCAAACTAAGGTTAATTTAGGATTTGATCCAACCGTTGGGCGTGTGATCTTTCAATCGCAAAATATTAATAGTGCAGAAATTTATGGTGTTGAGCTAAGTTACCAAGGCTTCTATGGCAATTTGCTCAGTGAAAATGATAGCGTTACGGCTTACATCAATATGTTTTGGAGTAAAGGCGAAAACAAAGAGGCTGATCAACCATTAAACGAAGTTGAACCTAATCATGCGCTATTGGGCGTGCAGTGGTTAAGTGCAAATGAAAAGGCATCTGTTGAGTTAAATGCAAATATTGTTGATGCCAAATCAGACATTGATGATCCCAATGCCGGTGATGTTGCAACTGAGCTTGCAACAACTAAAGGTTATGCCACATTTGATTTGATAACTAACTATCATTTTAATGAGCAAGTAACGGTGTCAGCAGCGATTAATAATCTTACGGATCGTCAGTATTGGCGTTGGTCTGATGTGAATGGTTTTTCAAAAAGTGATCCCTTATTGGCAACGTTAGCTGCACCCGGTATTAATGCTTCATTGCAATTGAAATATACTTGGTAGGGCATAGTAAACAAGGCAGTACAATAGTTGTATAGCCTTGTTTAAAGGTGTTTTGAAGCGAAGTTAACGATAAATAAATATGAGGTAAAAGGGACGAATAATCTGTCCCTTTTATTATTTAAACTATATAAAATAGCTTAGTTAATTCCACGCTCATTAAGGTATTGACTGTACTCTTTGTCTGTACCATTGATATGGCTAATTAACCAAACAGTTAAGTACTCACTAACCTCTTTGAGTGCGTCATGCCCCTTTTTATTATATAAATCGACAAACTGATTAACTTGTCCAATCATCTCTTGATGCTTAGCTTGATGAGCAACAAAATCAGGGTAATCATTCTCACGCATCATTTTTTCTTCACGTTCAAAATGGTACTTAGTGTAATCAATTAATGCTTCTAGCGCTTCTTTTTCAAACTCTTCACTCATGGCGTGATCATAAGCAACGGTAAATTGATTTAATAGTTTGATCAGTTTCTTATGATCTTGATCGATATGAGTAATACCCACACTATATTCATCTTTCCATTCTATTTGATTCGTTTGATCTGATTTTTTATAAAAAACCGGAATGAGCAGTAAAGCTACAATTAATAACCAAGAAATGGGATTACTGAAACTTGATAAAAAGCCTAGAAAAATAATGACAATAGCAAGACCTATCGCCATGGCATAAATAAAGTTTTTGGTACGTGTATTCATCGAATGTATATCCTTTTTCTTTAAAATAAACCCTTAAAACTAATAGGGTTAAGTTGTTGCGATTGATTATTAATTAAAAGATTAAATTAAATTAGTTACTCTAAAGTAAAGGGTTATCTTTAGCTTTTATTGACCTTGATCAAGTTGTTTAACTATTATCTGCTATTTTTTCAAAAAGCTGATCTAAATCACATAAATATAACTAGAATAAGATGATAGTTACATTTCGAAACATTTAGGCCTGTATTTTTTGAAAAAGCACAGGTATCGAAAAATTAAAACGCAAATACAATAATATCTGGAGAATAACCGATGAGAAACATTAAATACAGTCTTTCAGCACTTGGTTTAGCTATTGGTATGGCAGCAGGCGGCATCAGCATGTCAGTATCGGCAGCAGAGCCAACTTTATCTGAAGCTGATTTTAAAAAAGCAGAATTACAATACTTCCAACGCTGTGCTGGTTGTCATGGTACATTGCGTAAAGGCGCTACAGGTAAGAACCTTGAGCCTAAAAACACATTGAAAAAAGGTCAAAAGCGTTTAGAAAAAATCATTGCGCTTGGTACAGAAGGCGGCATGAACAACTTTGATGATTTGTTCACTAAAAAAGAAATTGCCAACATGGCAACGTTTATTCAAATGACTCCTCCAGTTCCACCGGAAATGTCTTTAGAGCAAATGCGTTCTCACACTAAAGAGTATGTTGCACTTAAAGATTACCCTACTAAACCAATGCACGGTTTAAACTGGAAAAACTTCTTCGTAGTTATCGAACGTGATGCAGGTACTGCAGCAATCGTTGATGGCGATACTAAAAAAGTTATCGCTCATATTGATACAGGTTACGCGGTACATGTAATCAAAGGTACAGAGCATCATAAAATTGACCATGCGAAAGATGTTGGTCGTTTCTGGTACACAATCGGTCGTGACGGTAAAGTTAACAAAATCGATTTATGGCAAAAACCTGAAAACATGTTAGTTGCTGAAACTAAAATGGCATATGACGCTCGTGATATCGCTGTTTCTGGTGACGGTAAATACGTAATCGCTGGTGGTTACTGGCCTGCGCATTTCGTTATCATGGATGCTGAAACGTTAAACCCACTTAAAGTTGTTTCAACTCGTGGTTATAACACTAAAGGCGAATTCATTAACGAAGCACGTGTAGCTGCTATTTATACTGCTCCAAATGAATCTGCTTTCATTGTTGCTGTTAAAGAAACAGGTCAAATGTTACAAGTTGATTACACTGACTTAGATAACTTAACAATCACTGCTATTCAATCAGCTGAATTCTTACATGATGGTTTCTTTGACCCTTCAGGTCGTTACTTCCAAATCGCTGCTAACGCATCGAACAAAATGGTTGTAGTAGATACTAAAGATGGTCAATTAGAAGCAATGATCGATGTAGATAGCTTACCTCACCCAGGTCCAGGTGCTAACTGGATTGATAAAAAATGTGGTCCTGTTGGCGGCACAACTCACTTAGGTACAGGTCTTGTATCAGTTTGGGGTAACGATCCAATTAATCATCCTGACCAAGCTTGGAAAATGTGTTACGAAGTTGAAACTGATGGTGCTGGTGCGTTTATCCGTACTCATGAAACTTCGCAATATGTTTGGGCTGATCAAATCAAACATCCTGAGCCAGAAATTCAACAGTCAGTACAAGTAATTGATAAAGATACTCATGAGATTGTTAAAACTATCCGTGTAACTACAGAGCCAGGTAAAGCGGCACTTCACATGGAATTCAACGATGATGGTAGTGAAGTTTGGGTTTCAGTTTGGAACCGTAAAGATGCTAAAAACCCAACAGGTGAAATCGTTGTATATGATGCAAAAACTCTTAAAGAGTTACACCGCATCAAAGGTTTAACTACGCCAACTGGTAAGTTTAACGTTCATAACCGTATGAACCATAAAACCTAAGTTAAACGCTTAAGTTTAGAGTTTAATCATTATTGATTAGCTTTATTAAAACTGAGGACATGGCTGATGTCATGTCCTTTTTTTGTTTAAAGGATATATAGGCAAGCCACTTTTTAATTATTCTAGTTAAAGTAGTTTGGGTATATATACCGACATTCTGTTATTAAAAATAATAGATAATTTGATTTAATTATTACGAGTTGTTCGTTCGTAGGAATCAGCATGACAAATAACACATTTACAAAGCCTAGTTTCTGGTCTCGTCGGCTAATACTGGGTACCACCGTTTCAGGTGCAATTATTTTCTTCATTGTTGGCATCGTTTTTTGGGGTGGTTTCAACACTGCAATGGAAGCCACCAACACCACTGAATTTTGTATCGGTTGTCACGAAATGGAAGACAACGTTTATGAAGAATATAAACCAACTATCCACTTTAGCAACAGAACTGGTGTTAGAGCAGGCTGTCCTGACTGTCACGTACCTAAACCTTGGATCCATAAAGTTGTTCGTAAAATACAAGCATCGTACGAAGTTTATGGTTGGTTAACGGGTAAGTTAGATACCAAAGAAAAATTCAATGAACATCGCTTCACTATGGCGAAAAGCGTCTGGAATGCGATGAAAACTACTGATTCACGTGAATGTCGTAACTGTCATAACTTTGAATCAATGAACCCAGAATTTCAAAAGCCACGTGCACGTA
>CAJXUT010000266.1 GCA_913061365.1 uncultured Colwellia sp. | reverse complement strand
TGAATTACCAACTAGCTTTCTTAAGACCTGGAACTTCACCGCGCATCATAGTTTCGCGTAATTTAATACGGCTTAAACCAAATTTGCGTAAGTAACCATGTGGACGACCAGTAACATTACAACGATTACGTTGACGGCTACTTGATGAATCACGAGGTAAACTTTGAAGTTTCAATACAGCATCCCAGCGTTCTTCTTCAGAAGAATCAACACCAGAGATGATTGCTTTTAACGCAGCACGCTTTTCAGCATATTGTGCTACTAACTTAGTTCTTTTAGCTTCACGAGCTTTCATTGACGTTTTAGCCATAACTCTTACACCTTCTTCTTAAACGGAAATTCGAAGGCAGACAATAGAGCTAGTCCTTCTTCGTTATCTTTCGCGCTAGTAGTAATAGTGACATCTAGTCCGCGAATTTTATCGATTTTATCGTACTCGATTTCCGGGAAGATGATTTGCTCACGAACGCCCATGCTGTAGTTACCACGACCATCGAATGACTTAGGGTTTAAGCCTCGGAAATCGCGAATACGAGGAATAGAGATAGAGATTAAACGCTCTAAAAATTCCCACATACGTTCGCCACGAAGAGTTACTTTCGTACCAATAGGATAGCCTTCACGAATTTTGAAGCCCGCAACTGATTTGCGTGCTACTGTCGTGACCGGCTTTTGACCTGAGATTGCAGTAAGATCATTTGTGGCGTGCTCTAATACTTTCTTATCAGAAATAGCTTCACCAACACCCATGTTAAGGGTGATCTTTTCAATCCGAGGGACTTGCATGACACTTTTGTATTCAAACTTCTTTTGAAGCTCTGCAACAATTGTATCTTTGTAAAAATCATGCAGTTTCGCCATCGTTTACTCCAATTATATTAATTCGTTATCAGATTTGAAGAAACGAACTTTTTTGCCGTCTTCAATTCTAAAACCAACGCGATCAGCCTTACCCGATTTAGGGTTAAGGATAGCTACGTTAGATACTTGTAAAGGTGCTTCTTTCTCAACAATGCCACCAGGCTGCTGTAACTGAGGTACAGGCTTAGTGTGTTTCTTGATTAAGTTAACGCCTTCTACGTATACTTTGCCGCTTTCAACAAGCACTTTGGTAACTTTACCAGTTTTGCCCTTGTCTTTGCCTGCAAGTATAATTACTTCATCATCACGACGAATCTTAGATGCCATTATCGTGACTCCTTATAGTACTTCAGGTGCTAATGATACGATTTTCATAAATTTTTCATTACGAAGTTCACGTGTCACAGGCCCGAAAATACGAGTACCAATTGGTTGTAAGTTTGCATTCAAAATTACAGCCGCGTTTTCATCAAAACGGATAGCAGAACCATCTGTACGACGAATACCTTTCTTAGTGCGCACCACTACCGCAGTAACAACATCACCTTTTTTTACTTTACCGCGAGGACTTGCTTCCTTTACGGCAACTTTGATGATATCACCAATGCGTGCATAGCGACGGTGCGAGCCACCAAGAACCTTTATACATTGAACACGCTTAGCGCCACTGTTATCAGCAACATTCAGCTGTGATTGCATTTGGATCATTGATTTTTTGCTCCATTTTTACCTTTTATCCGCATGATAAACATTAGGAAATTCCAAAAGGTATATAAAATTCAAGGCCAGAAATTTGACCCGTCACTGCCTTTAAAAGACTAGCCCACAACTGTGAATATAAGTAAACATACGAACACTCAAAGTAAGCGGGCGCGAGATTATAACACCACTATGAGAAAAGTGGTAGTTTAATTAATTAAAAAATGAACAATTTCATAGAAGGATAAACTAGCCGAGATGAGTAATGATTAGAACTCAACATTCTATGTGAAGACATAACCTAAACAGTGTTATTAGATTAGGGGATATAAAAGCATTAACTGGCTAATTAAGCGCTAATTGGGAAGTAACAAGTTCACGAGCTATTTTTTTTAATAAAAAAGTTTCTCTTTCTATAGATAACCCTTTTTTCTCACTGTTTTTAATCGTTTGTTCATTATGCTGTATTGCATCAAATATATTTATCCATCGTGGTGTCATACCGTTTTGAATTTCATGACTTTCCAATGAGGTTTCAGCCAAAACATTACTAATACTACAAACATAGCAATATGACAGCATATGAATAATATCAAAATCCTCTTTATACCAAGGACGGTATTCTTCATATAAGCCAAACTCAGCTATTACTTCAATATTTTGAGCACCTGTTTCTTCTTTTAACTCTCGTTTTAAGCCGTCGGTTATTGCTTCTCCGTCATCAACACCACCACCCGGCAGGCTATAATCATGATAACGCTCTGTGTAGAGTAATAATATGTTTTCACCATCAAGAACAATTGCTCGGGTTGCTTTTCTGGTGAAACTAGCTCCATCAATATTAAGCAGGCTCGGATGTCTAGTTGATTTTAATAATTGCATAGAGGTGTGTGGTATATCGTAAGAAAGAGATAAAAATAGGATTTACAAAAAGGGATTTTATATAGAATATTAAATCAATTCAGTTTATTTAAACATTAGGCTTAATGAAGCCACTTTAATACTCAGTTAGTTTTCAACCGAAAATAAAGCAGCAATTCATGTCTATTTATATAACAGCTACTTGGTGCCCGCACGTGATACGTATTCACCTGAACGTGTATCAATCTTAACTTTTTCACCAATCTGTACAAATAAAGGTACTCGAATAACAGCACCGGTTGCTAGCGTAGCAGGTTTGCCACCTGTACCCGCAGTATCACCTTTCAGCCCAGGATCAGTTTCAGTAATATCAATTTCAACAAAGTTAGGTGTGGTTACCGAAATAGGGTTACCATTCCATAAAGTAATAGTACAAATATCACCTTCAACTAACCATTTAACACTATCAGCAACAGCTTTTTCATCGGCGCCAATTTGCTCAAATGTTTCATTGTTCATAAAATGCCAGAACTCACCATCTGCATAAAGGTATGCTAGCTCTACATCCATTACATCTGCACCTTCAACCGACTCGCCCGATTTAAAAGTTTTTTCTAATACTTTACCTGAAACTAACTTACGAATTTTAACACGGTTAAATGCTTGTCCTTTACCTGGTTTAACCAATTCATTTTCAAGAATGTTACATGGTTCGCCATCAAGCATGATTTTAAGTCCAGCTTTAAACTGGTTAGTACTGAAATTCGCCATAAGTGTGCTCTTTTATTAATTGTTGATAACCTTTAAACTACCCAACTAGTTAAGCCATAACTGAGTAGAAATTTACCATTGGAATTAGAATTACCGCAGATAATAACCCAAACGGATACAGATTTGCATCTTTGTGAGCAAAAATCATGGCAAAAAGATTTACAGCAAGTAATTACCGATCCAGAAGAATTACTCACACTGGTTAATATTGATCCTAAGCTGTACTTGCAACACTTTAAAGCACGACAATTATTTCCTGTGCGAGTGCCACTGCCTTTTATTAAACGAATTAAAAAAGGCGACATTGACGATCCGCTTTTAAAGCAGGTTATGCCATTATCCAGTGAGTTTATTATGACAAACGGTTTTGTCACTGATCCTCTACAAGAGCATGATACCGTTGCTACGGGTTTACTACACAAATATAAAAACCGCGTATTGATGATTGTTAAAGCCGGTTGTGCGATAAATTGCCGTTATTGCTTTCGTCGCCACTTCCCTTATCAAGATAACAGTCCAAGTAAACAGCACTGGCAACCTGCTCTAGAGTATATAAAATCTCATAAAGAAATATCAGAAGTGATTTTCAGTGGTGGTGATCCTCTAATGGCAAGTGATCAACATTTAGCTTGGTTAATAGAACAAATAGAGAAAATTCCTCATGTGAAGTGGCTACGAATTCACACACGTTTACCTGTGGTAATACCTAATCGCATTACCAAACATTTGGTAGCGTTATTAAGTAACACTCGCTTAACCGCTACAGTGGTATTACATATTAATCACGGTAATGAGATTAGTAATGATTTAGCAATAGCACTTGAGCCTTTACGCGAGGCTAGAATTCCATTATTCAATCAAAGTGTATTGCTTAAAGATATTAATGATAAAGCAGAAACCTTGGTAGAGTTAAGTGAGAAAATGTTTAACATTGGTATTCAACCATACTATTTACATCTTTTTGATCCCGTACAAGGCGCAGCACATTTCAATGTAAAAGAAGAAAAGGCTGTTGCTATCATGAATGAAATGCTTGCAACATTACCTGGTTTTTTAATGCCAAAATTAGTGAGGGAAATCGCAGGACAAACTAACAAAACCCCAATTAATTTGACATAATAGCTACCTCAATTAAATTTGAATTGCATACCTTTAAAAAATAAAATAAGAAGGCATATTCTAATGCCAAGTATTATTAACCAACCAATTGAAAAGAATACAATCATGACTGAAGCGATAGAGCAAAAATTAATCGAAAACATTTCTGTTATTTTGAAGAAATCATTAGCAGCAGATGCTACCTTGGCTGATCTTCGTGACAACAAGAAAGCTAGTTTTGAGGCTATTTTCAAAAAAGATGCTGGCTTTACTTGTACAGCAAACACCTTTCAACCTTATGTTCAAGAGCTTGCTGACGATCTATTGCAATGGCAAGAAAATAACACCCAACAACAATTGCTGATTCCAATAGTAAAAAAGATAGAGCAATTATTTATGGTTTTAGCGGCTTTTGAAAAAAGCCATTAACAATTGCTAGTTAAAAAACCTCTCTATTTTCAAATAAAATATTAGCCTAAATCACCTCGTAATAAAGGCTAATATTCCTAAAAATCTGTTTATTCAATCCCCTATATTAGCCAGCTATATCTCGTTATTAACCATACCAGTTAATATCATCAATACCTGTCTCTTATACACATCTGACGCTGCCGACGAAGAGGATAGTGTAG
>CAJXUT010000265.1 GCA_913061365.1 uncultured Colwellia sp. | reverse complement strand
TATCCTCTTCGTCGGCAGCGTCAGATGTGTATAAGAGACAGCTTTTAATTGTGATTAACGAGCCATCATACCAATGCATTTCCACCTCCACCATACCGATAGAAGTTAATATATATTAACAATAAGAAGATAACAAGAACAAGTGTTAATATATATTAACAAAGATATTCCTTAGAGAATTATTTTCCGTATGAATAAGGCAAATGGCCTGAACTAGTTAGATACTAAAAACACACTAAAAGGTATGCTTAACTTCAAAAATATTGAAGTGATAAATATGCTTCGTTAAAGTCAACTTGGTGCCTGAATAAAATACCTAATTAGACAATTATCTAATTATAAACTCGAGTATTAACCTCGAGTTTTCTCTACCATAGCTTAAAAAATAGTTAATAAACTCACTCTGTCCCACTTTAATTCTTGCCCCAGTATTATTTCAATTTTGAAGGAGATGAGCATGGCCGTATAGATATCGCCCCAACCATTTCCCTACCACTTATCAGTAAGATGCCAAATATGTCATCTACGGGAATATCATGCTTTTTGCGCAACATATTGAGCATCCACCCTTCTGGCGCTAAATTCAAAAAGAAGTAGGGAAGCTCTTCTGTTTCATATGGCTGTTTAGTGAAGGGGTAATGACAACCAATAGGTGAGCCAGTTTTTATGTATTCATCTTCATAAACAAACACATATTTATTTTCATATTCTGTTAAGTATCCCGCTAATTCATCATTAGCAAAAATCTCTGCCTTTCGTAATTCATTCATCTGGCATTACCTTGTGTTTGCATTTAAGTTAAATAAGTAGGTATGTTAGTTGGATGGCATAGAAGAGCGCCGCTAGAGTAATCAATATCATTTGAGCGATGAGGTGTTTAACCAATACAGTAAAATACCCTTTGATATCAGCCCTACTCTCTTTGGCGTAATATGTAATGGCTATTGAAATAAGAAACAACATCGCTAATG
Source organism: uncultured Colwellia sp. (assembly GCA_913061365.1). Taxonomy (GTDB): domain Bacteria; phylum Pseudomonadota; class Gammaproteobacteria; order Enterobacterales; family Alteromonadaceae; genus Colwellia. The sequence goes on along the minus strand of CAJXUT010000265.1, from coordinate 3,972 downwards.
ATACAGATAACGTTATTTCAAGAGATACCCATAAAATAGCGTCAACTGTGTACCAGTCAACAGTAAGATAAAACATCATGAGCCCTACACTGAGCCCAATAAGCCAGATAAGAAAAGCAGCAAACTTTTCTAGTACGTAAAGGCGTTGCTTGACCTTATCTTTTCCCGTTAATTTAAGGTTTAATAAAAAACGGTAGTAATTAAAAGCAATGAACAGCGCTAAAATTATTACCAAAATAATTAGGGGTTGAGTGTATGTATGGTTAAGTGTCATAAGTTGTGCCAAGGTTGAAACTGAATACCTAGCCTATGACACTTTTGAGAACGCGCTACAACGAAGTATTTTTCATGCCTTATCGTGTTATCCCGTTATTATCATTACGCATCAGGGGCTAACCATAAACACTGGAATGGTTGAGGTACTTCACCTTTTGATAAGTAGATTTTTAATCCAACCTCACGCCCTGTGTATTTCGTTCTCACGGATACCATCAACATAAACCCATCAAAGACATTATCTGGCCAATGTAAATAGGTGCCCTCTTTTTTGGCTAATTCCCTATCAAGTTTGAATGCTTTTTTTCCTTTAGACATTACCCGTTGATGATGAATGGTTGAGCCAACTTTCTTGGCTTGTTGATGTAAGTGAGTTATTTTTTTCTTGTATCGTTTAGTAATGTATTTCATTTAGGCCTTCACTTTTTTAATTGTGTTATTAGAAAAACTATAATAAACAAACTTGTTAATCGCGCATCTTCACTCGTGTTTTCTTACAGTGACCTCAACGTTGCGCGTTTGAGAAAGTGTTATTTAATAAAGCCTCAACTAACCCAATGGAGTCTTTATGACCACAACACATCAACCAACCCAATTTGCCTACGGGGTAATTAAAAAAACATCGGCTTTCATGCAATCAACACCCCTTGCTACGTTAGCGAAGCACTATTCTCATCCTAAATTTTCAGGGCGACTGACCCGTTCAAACATTGTCGCTGAGGCTAATGGTATCACTGTGCAATGTGCGAATAATTTGTTGCGTTATTGTTATCCATTAGAGAAATTTTTTCTTGATATAGAAGCACTGATAATTGAACAGGATTTGTTAGCAAATAAATTATCGACCATGAAAAAAGATAAAAATGGTCGTGTTCGACTTCGGGATTTATCTGATGATGAACTCATAACACTTGCTGGAAATTATCATAATGTAATGGATATGAGTGAGCGTAACGATAGCCTACGTAAACATTTAACTAAGCGTGGGTTGATGAATGAGGTCAGCCTCACACACCAAACTTACACCACGAGCCAGGCCTATATTGGTTTAAACCCTACGTTAATTGTGAAATCCGTTTACGAATTAATCTTCGCCAATTTACTCACCTATGCAGGTATCAAATTCAATTATGATGTAGATAGCGGTATTCGAAAAAAATCAAAAAATTATATTATTGATTTTGAGGTGATTTTTGAGGAGCACTCCGTTTATGTTGAATTAGCCCAAAACCTGTATGTGACAACATCATGCCAATCAACCCGACGCCTTGAGTATGCAAAAAATCTAGAGTTAAAAAAGGGGGGTTATTTACATAAACTCACGAATAAAAATGTACATTTCATTGATACAGATAAGCCCTACCATGCATTTTATGATGATATTGTGCAATGGTTAAATGGCTATGCACCACAATCCGATATTGGTAGTTTTGAAGTCGCGATGGTGAAAAAAAATGAAGCGTTAAAATATTTGCTTGATGAGCCTGTAGAGTCGATTGCATTACGTATTATTGATGAATACCAAGGTTTAGCAAATTTCAAAAATAAACACAGTCGCGTGCACACTTACCTGAAATAACGCCCTATACAGGAATACAATGAAATAATGCGACTCGCAAAGGTAATGAGTAAAAAATTGCGATTACAAAAATCCCATACACACGATATCGCTGGGCAAAGCCAAATTATTTTACATTTCAATTATTTTGCCAGTCTCTCCTCGAGTCAGGTTTATTCAAATTAGTAAAAAATAAAAAGGTAAAAAACATACAGGAGGCCTATCAAAAGTGGATTTTTTCGTATGATTCACACAGCAAAATGTTTCAATCTCAACAAATTATGCCGCCAAGCAAGCAATTTTGCCCAACACCACATCATTATTATGATGAATTTAAAAATTGGGCGGCGATACCTCAACAGTAATAAGCCGGTAAAGAGAAAGTGGCGAAAAATTCGCCGCTAATTTTTAAAGACCCGAGTTAGCATGCTAAAAAACCAGCTTAACTCCCTAATGGCATGTTTTCACTTAGGTAGAATTAAATCATCCAATGAGGGTAGATAAATTAAACCCATTGAGTATGAAAATCGAAATGCGCCAAGAGCTGGATTTTGTACTAAATTAACTGTCATCGAATCTAAAGCAATGAATTAAGTGATTTAAAATATATAAATAAGTAGATAACCACAAGGTAATTAAATTGAAAAAACTTACTCCTAAAGATTATTTAAAAGAGGCTTATCCTGGCTCCTCCATTTGTGCAAAAACGGTAATAAACTGGATTAAAAAAGGTAAGTTAAAAGGTGAACAAACACCTACAGGTAGATGGTTGGTTGTTATAGATGAAGAACAATCAACCAAAATAAATCATATGTTAAAGATGTTAGAAACATCTGGAGTTTGAAATGTCACGTAAAAGAAAAGATGGAAACAAGCACTTCCCAACAGGGTTAATTAAGAAAAAAGTAAGAGGGAAATGGCGTTTTATGATCCGAAAAATCGACAAAAAAGAATTTCTTTGTCCAATAGGTACTCTTGAAACCGAAGCTATAGATGTAGCTATTGCTTACAATACTAAATATCGCAATCCTTTAATTAATGTATTAATCAGTCATGATCCTAACAATAAACCGTTATCTGAATGGATCAATCACCTTAAAAGTACAGTAGAATCTGAAGAATTAGCCGTTGATAAAATAAGTAAGCGGGTATTTGGTACTTTTTGTCTTGATATGGATCGATTAAATGAATTGCATGGCAAGGTACGCACAAAAGATTTAACATTAGAACATGTAAATCAATATTTAAACACCTATGTCGCTGGTAAGTCTAATAACGTCTACAACGCCAAAATTTCTTTTTTGCGGAAAGTATTTGATTATTTACTAGATGAAGGGGCAACAAGTTTTAATTATGCTGCAAACAAAAAGAAAAAAAACAAGCCTAAAAAAGAACGAAACCGCCTTGATATTGATAATTACAATGCGATATTAGCCTCTGCTCCTCACTATTTACGTATTGCTATAAGCCTTTCATTACAAACCACCCACTCAGTTAACGAAATCAGTTCAGCAAAATACAGTGATTGCACATGGTTTAAAGAACCTTTAATACAAGACGGTTTTTTGGTGTTTGGGACTTTACGTATTCATAGACAAAAAGTGAAGAAAAAAGAAGCGTCACGGGTAGAAATACCAATTACTCAGCAACTTAAAAATATAATAGAGGATTCCCGTAGAGACAAAGTACTTTCACCCTTTATAGTACATCGAATTAAAGATGCAAGAGGAAAACAAGCTCAAGGATTAACGCATCCAACACAGTGTAGACCTAATGATATTTCAGAAGCATTTTCAAACTTACGAGATGAATTAGGTTTATATGAAGAGCTACAGAAAAAAAATCGTCCTACATTCCACGAAATACGATCTCTTTCAATATTTTTGTATAGTGAGCAAGGTTTAGATCCACAAGAGCGTGCCGCTCATTCAGACGCAAAAACCACAAATAAATACAAAGAAGGACATATTGAATGGGTACAAATTCAAGCGGCTGAATTGAAAGTTTAAACTACTGTATAAATAAAAATTAGTGGACGAAACGTGGACGGAAAGTGGACGGTCTAAAACAAAAAAGCCTGAATAATTGCTGTCTCTTATACACATCTCCGAGCCCACGAGACGTAGAGGAATCTCGTA
>CAJXUT010000264.1 GCA_913061365.1 uncultured Colwellia sp. | reverse complement strand
GTTCCCATGTGAGAGTAGGACATTGCTAAGCTTCTATTTAGAAAAGCCCGCAACACTGTTGCGGGCTTTTTGCTGTTTGAGAAAAATAATAATCAAAAAGCTAACCATCGATTTTTTAATGGCATTATCTATTTACCCCTAATATTGTGGAGAAATCTGGATAAATTGAGTGGGGAGTGGTACTAAGCTCACTAAGGTTTGTTTAACCTTGGATTAAAATTCATCTGTCACACTACCCTAAGGCGCTAATGTAATTCTTTTGTAGCCCATTAAGTTTTAACCGTCAGACAGTAAAAAGCCCGCAACAACGTTGCGGGCTTTTCTAAATACAAGCTTAGTTACCGTGGCAATAGGCTTTTCAAAGAATACTCTTAAGTGGTTATATAATTGCTAATAAGATCAGTAGCTATTAACTTATAAGAAATTAGCTATTTTTAATCTGTAAAGAAAAGTGATTAACCACCGATAAATTTTACTTTGAATCCTGCTTTTTCAAGCGCAGCTTTAATAAAGTCACGTTTATCACCTTGAATTTCTATTACTTCTCCAACGACTGTGCCGCCAGTACCGCATGTTTTTTTTAGCTTTTTGGCTAGATCTTTTAATGCTTTTGCATCAAGCCCTAACCCAGTGATAGTAACCACACCTTTGCCTTTTCTGCCTTTTGTTTCTCTACGTACTTTGGCAAAACCATCACAGGGAGTAATAGCTTGCTCTGCTTTAGATTGTTTAATTCTACCGGTATTTGTAGAGTACACTAATGAGTCATCATCACTTTTCGGCAGTGGCGATACATCTTTTGTTTCTTTGCCAAATACTTGGGCTAAATCACTAAGGTTGGTTAATTTATCTTTCATGTGTATTTTCCTAAGTTTTTAGTGATTATTTTAAGTAGTTAGTAAAATTTAAACAAAATAAAACCACTACAAGAGTGGCTTTATTATAACAATATAATACCTAGCTTTAAGCTAAGCCAAAGCTATTTTGGCATTAAATTATAATTTACCTTCTAATTCAGGTAAAGCATCAAACAAATCAGCTACGATACCGTAATCAGCAACTTGAAATATTGGTGCTTCTGGATCTTTGTTGATTGCTACAATGATTTTAGAGTCTTTCATACCCGCAAGATGTTGAATAGCACCACTAATGCCTACAGCAATGTATAAGTCAGGTGCAACAATTTTACCTGTTTGACCTACTTGCATGTCGTTTGGTACAAAACCAGCATCTACAGCGGCTCTAGATGCACCAATAGCAGCACCTAACTTGTCAGCAATACCATCAAGTAATTTGAAGTTATCACCATTTTGCATGCCACGGCCACCAGAGATAACTACGCCTGCAGCACCTAAGTCTGGACGCTCTGATTCTGTTAATTCATCACTCACATGTGATGAGATATTTGCATCAGTTGCAATATCTAAAGTCACTACTTCAGCATTACCATCAGTTGCTACGGCATCAAAACCTGTGGCACGAACCGTAATAACTTTCTTGCTATCAAGGCTTTGTACTGTTGCTATTGCATTACCAGCATAGATAGGACGAACAAAGATGTCAGCACTTTCAACAGCGATGATATCTGAAATTTGTGTAACATCTAATAGCGCTGCTACGCGTGGCATAAAGTTTTTGCCAGTTGTTAGTGCTGTTGCTATGATATGTTCATAGTCGCCAGCAAGTTCTAGAACTAATAAGCTCACATTCTCAGCAAGTTGATGTTCATAAGATGCATTATCTGCAACTAATACTTTGCTTACGCCATTTACTTTACTAGCCGCGTCTACAACGCTTTGACAGTTATAACCTGCTACTAATAGTGTGATGTCGCCACCAATAGCTTGCGCTGCTGCTACTGTTTTTAGGGTCTCAGCTTTTAACGTGCTGTTATCGTGTTCGGCAAATACTAATATACTCATGAGATCACCTTGGCTTCATTTTTTAATTTTTCTACTAATTCATCAATTGTTTCAACAACGATACCTGCTTGACGAGTCGCTGGTGGTGTTACTTTTACAAGTTTTGTACGCGCAGCTAAGTCAATTCCGAAATCAGATGCAGGTTTAACTGCTAATGGTTTACGTTTGGCTTTCATAATATTAGGCAAAGATGCATAGCGAGGTTCATTTAGACGTAAATCAGTTGTTACGATTGCAGGCATGTTCAGCGCTACTGTTTGAAGACCGCCGTCTACTTCACGAGTAACGTTAACCTTGTCGCCTTCTACTTTCACTTCAGAAGCAAATGTACCTTGAGGTAAACCAGTTAATGCTGCAAGCATTTGTCCTGTTTGATTGTTATCACTATCGATTGCTTGTTTACCTAAAACTACCAATTGTGGTTGTTCTTCTTCAACAACTTTTTGTAAAAGTTTGGCAATATTTAATGAATCTAAGTTTTCATCAGTTTCAATTTGTATTGCACGATCTGCACCTAGTGCTAATGCAGTACGTAATTGTTCTTGGCAAGATTTATTGCCTATTGAAACAGCAATAACTTCAGTTGCAGTACCGGCTTCTTTTAAGCGAACAGCTTCTTCAACTGCTATTTCACAAAATGGGTTGATTGCCATTTTTACATTAGCTAGATCAACATTTGAATTATCGGGTTTTACACGTACCTTGACGTTATAGTCAATTACACGTTTTATTGGAACTAATACTTTCATCGTTGCCTCTGGTTATATTTTTAATTAATAGTCAAAAGACTACCTTTACTTTACGTGAACGTCAACGTAATCTTGGTAAAAACTTTTATACTGAGATACAATATAGTCTTTTAGACTTAATTGGCAGTATTGTTTTAAACAGGTTGTATCAAAAGCGATAAGTTATAACTGTTAAATTAGCCACGATAACTTTGCATTGTGTGAAAATACAGTGTTGCTTGACAACCACGAATAAGATACTATCAAACACCTGTTTGAATATCAAACGGCCGTTTGAATTTTTTATAAATAAAATACATATTTGGAGATACCATGGAACGCGAATCGATGGAGTTTGACGTAGTAATTGTTGGTGCAGGTCCTGCTGGACTATCAACTGCTTGTCGTTTAATGCAATTAGCACAAGAAAAGCAACAAGAGCTTATGGTTTGTGTTGTTGAAAAGGGCTCTGAGGTTGGTGCACATATTCTTTCAGGAGCTGTATTTGAACCAAGATCTTTGAATGAACTTTTCCCTGATTGGAAAGACAAAGGCGCTCCTTTAACTACTCAAGTTACTGGTGATGATATTTATTTACTTAATAGCGACTCTAATAGCATTAAAGTACCAGGGTTTGCCGTACCGAAAACTATGCATAATGATGATAATTACATCGTGAGTATGGGTAATATTTGTCGTTGGTTAGCTGAACAAGCTGAGCAGTTAGGTGTAGAAATCTTTCCTGGTTTTCCAGCGCAAGATGTCATCTATAATGATGATGGTAGCGTTGGTGGCATTATCACAGGTGATATGGGACTAGACGCAGAAGGCAATGAAAAAGATTCTTATATGCCAGGAATGGAACTGCGTGCAAAATACACTGTTTTTGCTGAAGGTTGTCGTGGTCATTTAGGTAAAGAGCTTATTGCGAAATTTAACCTAGATGCTGACTCTTCACCACAACATTACGGATTAGGCTTTAAAGAAATTTGGGATATCGATCCTGCTAAGCATCAAGAAGGCTTAGTTGTTCATACTGCTGGCTGGCCGTTAGATAAAGATACAACAGGTGGTGGTTATTTATATCACGCTGAAAATAATCAAGTGTTTGTCGGTTTGATTGTGGACTTAAATTATAGCAACCCACATTTGAGCCCATTTGATGAATTTCAACGTTATAAACATCATCCAAAAATTAGCCAATACCTTGAGGGTGGCAAACGTGTTTCTTATGGAGCGCGTGCAATGGCAAAAGGAGGGTATAATTCATTACCTAAATTGACAATGCCAGGTGGTTTGTTGGTTGGGTGTGAAGCAGGTACTATTAATTTTGCAAAAATTAAAGGCAACCACACAGCAATGAAATCAGGCATGTTAGCGGCTGAAGCTATTATTGACGCTTTAATTGTTAACGATGCGATTAGCGAGGAAGGGAAGCAAGATTTAACTTCATACACTGATAAGTTTAAAGATTCATGGTTATATGAAGAGTTATATAATACACGTAACTTTGGCCCTGCAATGCATAAATTTGGAACAATGTTAGGTGGTGTTTACAATACTATTGATCAAAACTTCTGTGGCGGTAAATTACCGTTTAACTTTAAAGATGACACGTTAGATTACGATCAATTAAAGTTGGCGTCAGATGCACCTGTTATTAACTATAGCAAGCCTGATAATAAGTTAAGCTTTGATAAATTGTCTTCAGTTTTTCTTTCTAATACTAATCATGAAGAAGAACAACAATGTCATTTGAAGCTTGCTGATAATAGTATTCCAATTAAAGTTAATTTAGCTAAATACCTTGAACCGGCGCAGCGTTACTGTCCCGCTGGTGTTTATGAAGTAGAACAAACTGAAGAAGGTGATAAGTTTGTAATTAATGCACAGAACTGTATTCACTGTAAAACTTGTGACATTAAAGATCCAAGTCAAAATATTACTTGGGTAACACCAGAAGGTACGGGTGGTCCAAACTACCCTAATATGTAGACAGCTTTCATAGATCTCGTCTATAGCCTTGTAAAGTTATTTATAAGGTTATAGACGCCTTTCAAACTTTTCCTCTTGTATTCTCTTCTATAATAATTATTTTTGGTTGTATTTATAAGTTTCTATGTACGTATTTGTATAAGTGAATTTATATACTATTTTACTCTGAATACTTAACCCTTATCATTTAATTCTAGGGGTATTTACTGGTATGAAAAATAGGCTTTGATTACGTTTTAACAGAGAAGACATTGAAATTTTTTTAAATAACTATTGAGGTAAATTGTAGGAATAAGCTAGTCTGTCTCTTATACACATCTGACGCTGCCGACG
>CAJXUT010000263.1 GCA_913061365.1 uncultured Colwellia sp. | reverse complement strand
TACGAGATTCCTCTACGTCTCGTGGGCTCGGAGATGTGTATAAGAGACAGAAGTAATATCGAGAATTATAGGCATAACTAAGCCGCCTTTATTCTCAAAATCAATGATATAAAAATTACTTTGATTTAAGAGTAAATCTTTTTCCCATTGCTCAAGTTTTTTATTACTACTGTTGTAAGTATTTCGTGCAGCATTGGTTGCTGTAAATTTGTCATGTTCGTTATAAAAATCAAGTAACTCAGGTTTGTCCTGTGTGCGAATCCATTGGCCTTTATTCAAAATATCAGAGATATAGTCTGGCTTTTCATTATCTAAAGCTCGCTGCCAAGCTTCTTCTGTATCAGGGTTTTGGCTATCAGCAGTAAACAAGTGAATATCACCAAGTGCTATATCGACATGATCAGTTGTGTAGAACCAACCACGGAAAAACCAATCTAAATCAACAGCAGAAGCATCTTCCATGGTGCGGAAGAAGTCTGCAGGTGTAGGGCGTTTGAACTTCCAACGTTGAGCATATTCTTTAAAAGCAAAATCAAATAATTCACGACCCATAATGGTTTCACGTAAAATATTTAAGGCAGTGGCGGGTTTACCGTAAGCATTATTACCAAACTGTAAAATAGATTCAGAGTTAGTCATAATAGGTACTTGGTTATTACTTTTCATATAATTAGTAATATTGGCGGCGTGTCCACGGCGAGAAGGGTAATCGTCTTCCCATGCTTGTTCAGCAATAAATTGTAAAAAGGTATTTAAACCTTCGTCCATCCATGTCCATTGACGTTCGTCAGAATTCACTATCATAGGAAAGTAGTTGTGTCCTACCTCGTGAATAATAACACCAACTAAGCCATATTTAGTACGACGAGAATAGGTTTTCTCACCTGTTTTTTTATCAAGTGTAGGACGCGGGCCGTTAAAGGTGATCATGGGATATTCCATGCCACCAACAGGACCATTTACTGAGATTGAAACAGGGTAAGGGTAAGCAAAAGTATATTTATTGTATTGCTCCATTGTGTGGATAATGGCTTCTGTAGAGTATTTTTCCCATAAAGGATTCCCTTCATTTGGATAAAAAGACATTGCCATAGTATCTGTTCCACCTTCGGAATAACCTTGCGCATCCCAAATGAACTTACGGCTAGAAGCAAAAGCAAAATCACGAACGTTTTTGGCTTTAAAATGCCAAGTACTTGTTTTAGTTGAGCGAGATTTTTCATTCTTGAGTGCTTCGTCAACGGTAACAATTAATACAGGTTTTTTCGCCTTTTTAGCTTTGGCTAAACGTTTACGTTGTGTTTTAGTTAATACCTTTTTCGGGTTTTGTAGAACCCCTGTAGCAGCAACAATATGATCGCTTGGTACGGTAATTTTTACATCATAATCACCAAATTCAAGAGTAAATTCACCGCGGCCTAAAAACTGTTTATTTTGCCAACCCATAACATCATAGTAAGCTACTGCACGTGGAAACCAGCTAGCAACTTCATATAAGTAGTTGTCATCTTCTTTAAAGTATTCATAACCTGAGCGACCACCTAATACTTTTTGTTCATGTAGTTGATAATTCCACTCTACATTAAACTCTGTATCATCACCTGATTTAAGCGGCTTTGGTAAATCAATACGCAACATTGTTCCGTTAATTACGTAATGCATTGGCTTGCCATTACTTGTTGTAACACTCGTTATTTCATAACCGCCATTAAACTTTGGTGATTCGATCATATTACGTGCATCACGGTAAGTTACTTTTTTCAACGCCGAAGTTGATTGTGATAACTTATTATCTGAGCCACGCTTTAATTTATTTTGATCTAATTGCAACCAGATATAACGCAAAGTATCTGGTGAATTGTTTTGATAGTTTAAAGTTTCAGCACCGGTTAATTGTTGATTTTTATCATCAAGCTTAATGTTAATTTTGTAATCAACTTGTTGCTGCCAGTATTTATGACCTGGCGCACCTGAAGCGGTACGATAGATGTTCGGTGTGGGTAGAACTTCTTCCAGTTGACGAAATTTGTCATCTGAAATGGTATTTTTAGCTTGAGTACTTACACTAGCCAGGCTGCTTGTAAGGGCAACAGATAGAAAAATGAGCACTGTCGATATTGAATATTTCATAACCTTCCAATGAGTAATAGTAATTATATGTACAAAAATAATTTGTTAACAGGATGTTATAACATATAAACGAATCACTTGGGAATAGCGAAAGGCTTTTTGCTGTAAATTGATATTATTTTAAGGTTAAAAATCTCTATTGTTTTTATTCAGTAGGGCTTACTGCTTTACACTTTTTACAAGTGCCGTGTGCTTCTACAATTTGATGACTAATAGTGAAACCATTTGCGTCAGCCATTGAGCGAAGAGCTAAATCAAAATTATTAGACTGAATTTCTTCTACATGACCACATTCATCGCAAATGAGTAATTGCACAGGATGATCACAATCACCAAAGTGATGACACATAACAAAAGCATTAATTGACTCTATTTTATGAACAAAGCCTTGTGTAGATAGAAAATCTAATGCGCGATATATGGTTGCAGGCTTGGCTGCCGGATCAATTTCTTTTAATTGAGCTAAAAGGTCATATGCACCAACAGCACCTTGATGTTTTGCTAGTAATAAAAAGACTTGTTCACGTACGTTGGTAAAACGAGCGCCTTTTTTTTTGCATACTTGTTGTGCTTGCGCCAATAGTTTTTCAGATGAAGAAGCTGTCATTAGAGTAATTTTGGTTGATAAGTAATAATTTTATTCAGTGTATCACACCAAATACAATAAATTTAACTTGTTATTACGGTTATCGCTAAAGGTATAAATAAACTAAAATATTCAATGATTTTATTGCTATGCTTAAGTAATTAAATTGGTGTGTTTAGTAAGGAAGGTTATTAGGACGTGAATGAAGTTACATTGACTCAAGATGAGAATTTATCACTTAAGATCAGCCATCAATTATTGCCACAAGAACAGCAACGTATTGATTTATACTTTTCTCTTCCTGTTGAGATGGGGATCAGCCCAAGCACGCTTAATGCAGAAGATTATTTTTATAGCAATATTAAAAGTCATAGTGCTTATTATTCAGCTAAGTTACATTTACCTTTAGTACGAAGTCGTTTTATTAGTCAGCGTTTTGATGATGAAAAACAAGAAACACAAAGTGACTACCGATTAAATCTTAATCTTTACTCTTACCAGTTAAAAATGGCGCTTGATGCTGATATAAAACAAACTATAAAATTAAAAACAGCTGAAGAGTTTTACCCCGCAGCAATAGAACTAGCAGAACAAATAAATGGCTTAACTAAAAAATTACGCCGTTATACGCCGTCAGATAACAAACTGAGTTCTTTTTTTGAAAATGCAGATAATTACTTGAGTTGGCATATTGAGCAGTCTTTTTTAAAATTGCTTTCAAAAGGGCCTAAGAGTAGTGAGTTTTCAGTAGAGCGTGAGTTTCTACTCGCATTTTGTAGAGAAGAAAATGACTACCGCATAGCAAGTAAGTATAACTCGCAAGTGACGCTAGATGATCCTAATAGGATCACTAATAAAATGCATTTATTACAACGGTTAATTGAATATGGCGTTGTTTTTCAAAAACAAACTCGTTATTTAGATGTTAATTTAAAGCGCTTAGTTCGCGGTGGTGTTACGGCAGTAATCATGGCATTTGTTATGCTTTTAGTACTTAATGCGCGCTCAAGTTTTACTGAAGTGACGTTAGCCTTAATTGCATTTTTAGGGTTGATTTATGGCTTACGAGAAACTTTTAAGGAAGATCTCACTAGCCTTATCTGGCGAAAAATTCAAAAAGGGCGTCCAAAGTGGCAAAACTTATTTCGTCATAGCGTTAACCAAAAACGTATTCTTAGCCAAATATTATGGTTGGAATACATATCAGCTGACGATCTTCCAGAAACAGTAAATGAATTATTTCAACAGCGTAGACAACAAAATAAACAAGCAGCCCGTTTATTGCATTTTCGCTGTGATAATAAAGTACTCACTAAAGAATTTTTACCCGGTTATGGTGAAATACAACAACGTTTATTTTTCAATTTAACGCCCTTTGTACGCTTTTTAAAAAAAGGGGCGGGTCGTTTGTATAACTTAGATGGACAAAAAATATCAAGCCAAGCTGTTGAGCGTCGTTATCAAATCAATCTTATTTTACGTTGTGTTGATAAAAAAGGAGAACATTTACAACGCTTTAAAATCACCTTGAATCGTAGTGAAATAGTTAATATTGAAGCTATGGCAATATAAGTACGTATTACTTATATAAAGTGCATGGACAGCGAAATTAAAAGAGGATAACGTTGAAGCATAAATAGTTCTTTATAGGAAAACTTATGCTTCAAAAAGAAAATTGTGGCCTTATTGTTGTTGATATTCAAGGTACCTTAGCCAGAATAGTACAAAACAGTGATTTATACATTCAAAATACGCGTAAACTCATTCAATGTTGTCAATTATTAGATATCCCTGTGGTATGGCTTGAACAAAACTCTAAAGGCTTAGGACCCACGGTACCAGAATTAGCTGAACTGATGGGAGAAGCAACGGTAAATGAGAAATTTCATTTTAACGGCTTATTTGAAGAACCAATTAAAGAAGTAATTAAAGCAACGGGTAAAAGCCAGTGGTTGGTAGTAGGAATAGAAGCGCATATTTGTGTATATCAAACAGTGTTGGGTTTGTTAAATGAAAAGTTTGAAGTGGATGTTGTATCAGACTGCATATCTTCTCGTTTACAATCGAATGTAGAGTTAGCTTTAACAAAAATGAGAGACAGTGGTGCTAGTATTACTAGTGTTGAGATGTGTGTGTTTGAGTTAATGAAAAATGCAAGAATGGATCGCTTCAGAGATGTACTTTCAGTAATAAAGTAAATTATATTATCATTAGGTAATATGTGTTTTTTAATGCTAAGTTAGACCCTGTAACAAAATCTGTGTAACTGCCTATCATTAATACCCATATAGGGTTT
>CAJXUT010000262.1 GCA_913061365.1 uncultured Colwellia sp. | reverse complement strand
TCGTCGGCAGCGTCAGATGTGTATAAGAGACAGTTATAAAACTGCCGAATACTATTGAAAGTAAAATGATGGGTGAACTTGCATTTGAAGTCATTGATACAAAAGCCATAAAAGTTAAAGTGAGTGCGCCATTACAACTTACGTCAAGTTTATCTCATTTTGAAGTCAACTCTCTTTGTCATTTAACTATTGATAGTATTGAAAAAATAGCTGACGAGCACCACCAAATTTTATGGGGAACTCCTACTTCTACAGACTGCCACTTCCTTTTAGGTCAAACAGTTAAAGTTACCCCCGTACAAACATTCAAAGGATATAAAATTGCTAAAAGTGCCATTTTTGAGTTTGAAAATCAAAACTTTATTGCGCTAAAAAATGACAATGCATTATCTGTAGTTCCTATCGTTTTGATGGGCGCAAATGAATCGGATTTTATTTTTACGACTGAAAGTGATATTGAGGGAAAGCAAGTATTGGTGAGTTCAGTGAGTATTTTGCAGGGTAGTTTGCTTAGCTTAGGAGCAGAGTAAATGTTAAATCAATTTATTAAATTTTCACTTACGCAGCGCCTATTTGTCTGTATTCTCGCCATTTTAGTGATGTTTGTCGGAGTAAAGTCTTGGTTAAATATTCCTGTTGATGCTTTTCCTGAAATATCACCAACACAGGTTAAGATCGTACTTAAATTACCGGGCATGAATGCGCTAGAAATTGAATCGCAAGTAACACGTATAATTGAAACAGAATTGCTTGGCATTCCTTCACAAGAAATGCTGCGCTCAACAACAAAGTACGCTATTACTGATATCACCATCGACTTTAAAGAAGGAACAGATATTTATTGGGCAAGACAACAAGTTAATGAAAGGCTAGTCAGTATAATGCCAACATTGCCTGAAAATATGAGCGGTGGAATGGCGCCAATGAGTACACCGTTAAGCGAAGTATTCATGTTCACCGTTGAAAATCCCGCCTTATCACTCACTGAAAAAAGAGAGCTACTTGATTGGCAAATTCGCCCATTATTAAGAACAGTTTCAGGCGTGGCAGATGTAAACAGCCTAGGTGGATTTGTCAAAACTTATGAAATAGTGCCGGATATTTTATTGATGCAACAATACGGTATTTCCTTTGATGATATTGAATCTGTTATCACCGTAACAAACCAAAACGGTGGAATTGGTCGAATTATCAAAGGAAATGATACGCTTATCCTGAGAACAGAAGGTAAGTATGAAAATATTGATGCAATAAAAACAACAGTTATTGCAACAAGGGCAGATAAAATCATACGTCTTGAAGATATTGCACTGGTTCAAGTGGGGAGCTTAACAAGATACGGCGCCGTGACTAAAGATGGCAAGGAGGCGACGCAAGGGTTAATTATAGCGTTAAAAAACAGTAATACTGCGCAGGTTGTTGCTGACGTGAAAGCTAAATTGAACGTCATAGAGTCTTCACTACCCAAGGGCACATCGATTAATGTTTTTTATGACAGATCTAACTTAATTAATACGGCAATAGGTACAATAACAAGTGCCTTAGGACAAGCGGTTGTTTTAGTTATTATACTACTGGCAATATTTCTTGGGGATCTTCGATCTTCGATTGTTGTTTCATTGTCATTGCCAATGGCAGCGTTGATGACTTTTATTTTAATGAAACAATTTAATTTGTCTGCGAATTTGATGAGTTTAGGCGGCTTAGTTATTGCGATTGGAATGCTGGTTGACTCTTCAGTTGTTATTGTAGAAAACATAGTCAACAGGTTATCTAGTAATCAGCACTTACCAAGATTACATGTGATTTTTAGAGCATGTAAAGAAGTATCAACACCGGTTCTTTCAGGTACTATTATCATCATTATTGTGTTTTCACCTTTGTTAATGCTTTCGGGTTTAGAAGGTAAACTGTTTATGCCCGTCGCACTTACTATTGTGTTTGCCATGTTAAGTGCATTATTACTCTCACTTACTATTATTCCAATACTCGCATCTTTTTTGTTAAAAAATGAGGTGATTAAGCCTCCCAAAGTCGTTGTGTTCTTACAAAAGTATTATGTAATAACTTTAACTAAAGTTGCTAATAAACCCAAAGTTTTAATGCTCTTATCGTTGAGCACTTTAATGGTAAGTCTTGTGCTTTTTAAAGATTTAGGCAAAAGCTTTATGCCTATTCTTGATGAAGGTGACATTATTGTACAACTTGAAAAATCTCCTAGTATTTCCCTAAAATCATCAACAGATATAGATGAACAAGTTGAAAAAGCACTCTTAAAAAATATCCCTGAAATAGTTCAGATTGTCGCTAGAACTGGTTCTGACGAACTAGGCCTTGATCCTATGGGGCTAAATGAAACGGATGTATTTATGGAACTTGCACCAAAAGGTGAATGGCGCTTTGAGACTAAAAAGGAATTAATTGCAGATATTCGCACAGTGCTTAAAAAGTTTCCTGGCATGAATATAGGTTTTACCCAACCAATACAAATGCGAGTATCAGAAATGTTAACGGGTAGCACTGGTGATGTATCTATTAAAGTTTTTGGTAATGATATTGCGGTACTTGCTACCTTAGTTGAGCAAATAACAGCCCTAGCAAATAAAACAGAAGGTGCTTCTGATGTGCAAATGGCAATTATTGAAGGGGGGAAATATGTCAATATCAAACTCATTCCTACTATGGCAGGTAAGTTTGACTTAACACCTCAACAATTAAGTCAATACTTAATGACTCAACTTGAAGGGCTAAGAGTGTCGTCTTTATTAGAGGGTAATCGTGTAATCCCAATTGTTATTAATGATGCAAATAGCAATAATAAAAACCGTCATGAAATTTCTTCTATAAAAGCGTTACAACAGAAACTTATTCTAATGCCGGATAATAGCTTATTACCGCTTGAGCAAATTGCAGATATTACCTTTAAAACAGGTCCTTTGCTGATAGAGAGAGAGAAGGGAAATCGATTTGCCTCAGTGAGTACTAATGTGATTAACCGTGATGTTGTGAGTTTTGTTGATGATTTAAAAACTAAAATTCACAGTAGTGTCAATCTTCCTACAGGCTACACCTTGTCCTTTGGTGGTGAGTTTGAAAGCCAACAAAGGGCAACTAACAATCTATTATTACTGATTCCTGTGGCACTTTTATTAATCTTCATTATTTTATTCACTACATTTAACTCAACAGCAAAGTCAGCACTTATTATCGCAAATATTCCGTTTGCTTTAATGGGCGGCATTATTGCTTTATATCTTAGCAAGCAGTATTTATCGGTGCCGGCTTCAGTAGGGTTTATTGCATTGCTTGGTATCGCTGTTTTAAATGGAATTGTGATGATAAGTTATTTTGAGCAAACAAGATTGTCATCGCAAAACTTATATCAACGGGTTATAGATGGTGCAAACCGACGTTTAAGACCAGTGTTAATGACAGCAACAACAGCTATGTTTGGGTTATTACCTTTGGTTTTTGCCACTGGTCCTGGAGCTGAAATTCAAAAGCCCTTAGCCATTGTTGTTATTGGCGGTTTGATAACATCTACAATCACCACCTTGTATCTTTTGCCTATATTTTACTGCTGGCTGGAGAAAAAAAATGACTGAAATAGTAATGTTTACGCTGAATGTACCAACAAGTCTAAAAGATGAAATAATTGATCAATTAATTAGTTTGCCAAACTTGTCAGGTTTTAATCTTAAAAAGATAAGTGGTTATAGTAAAGAACACAGTTTGTTCGATATATCTGAGCAGGTAGAAGGTTATAGAGCTTTCTATCAGTTTGAAGTGCTGATATCTGCAAATGAAGTCAGTAAACTTAAAGAATACCTTAAACCTATTTGTGAACCAGCTAAATTGAGGTATTGGTTAACTCCTGTTATCG
Organism: uncultured Colwellia sp.; assembly: GCA_913061365.1. Lineage (GTDB taxonomy): Bacteria > Pseudomonadota > Gammaproteobacteria > Enterobacterales > Alteromonadaceae > Colwellia. The sequence continues at coordinate 1,145 of CAJXUT010000262.1, read as the reverse complement.
AGACAGGTCATTTTTAATTTTACTAATTTAAGTAAGTTTATTATTAATTTATTACTGTATTAGCGAACGTAGAACAATAAAAGGTAAGCTAATAATATTTATTCTATGTTTGTCATTATTGCATTTTTTATCCGAGTTAACAGAGGTTAATATGAGCATAAAACGAGAACAAGTTTTTGTCTGGAGTCGTAATATAAGACTATTTCATTGGATCAATGTCATAGCGATAACACTACTCATTTGTATTGGATTAATTATTCTTAATGGCAAGTTGTTTGGTATTAGTACAGACGGTAAAATTTTATTGAAAACAATACACGTTATTGTGGGGTATGTTTTTGCCACGAATTTATTTTTTCGAATAGTAATAGGTTTTATTGGTAAAGCACAAGAACGTTGGGGGCAAACACTTCCTTTTAATAAGGGCTTCTCAAAAGAGTTATCTGATTTTAAAGAAGATAAAAAAACGAGTTATAAAGGTCATAATCCAGCAGGAAAGCTTATGGTTTTGGCATTATTACTGTTGATGCTTGTGCAAATGATTTCAGGGTTAGTTATTGCGGGAACTGATATTTATTATCCACCGTTTGGACAACATTTTGCACAAAGTATTGCAATCGACAAACAAAACATAGACACCATTAAGCCTTACTCAAAAATTAATGTTGACGAAGAAGCTTATAAAGCAATGAGAGATATACGAAAACCTTTTATAACAGCCCATGTATATGCTTTTTATTGCCTTATATTTTTAATTCCGCTGCATATATTAGGCGTAATTATTGCTGAAAGAAAAGAAAAAACAGCCTTAGTTTCAGCAATGATTTCTGGTTATAAATACCTCCCAAAAGAGGAATCAAAGTAGAGTTTTTTGTTAAAAGGTGATGGACTACATATTTTTGCGTAACGATGCTTTATATAAATTCAGACAAGAATATTAAAGTAATAGCGATATTTATATCATTTAGTTAATACATAATAAGATTCAGGTTAATTTTATTATTTTAAATATAAATGAGTATGCTAGTATTTAAATAATGTCTTACTTGTATTTTTATAACGTGTTGTTGATTCTTTGAGAGGGATTATATTGCAAAAAGTACTGGTACTGTCTCTTATACACATCTGACGCTGCCGACGAAGAG
>CAJXUT010000261.1 GCA_913061365.1 uncultured Colwellia sp. | reverse complement strand
TATCCTCTTCGTCGGCAGCGTCAGATGTGTATAAGAGACAGGACACAAACTTTAGTTAAAGTGCCTTTTTTTGTTTTAATCGGTTTAGTAAAAACGGTATAACCATTTCTTTTCAGCTTAGCAACCAGTTCAGCCACGTTGCTCTTGTGCTTAAAACTACCTAGTTGTATAACCCAAGCTTCTTGGTTAAGTGATTTAGGAGGCTGTTTTCCTAAGGTAGGCTTACTAATTGCTGACTTAGGTTGCACTTTTACAGTTACGTCAGTATTAATTTTTTCAGCTTTTTTCCCAGGAGTTACTTTCGATTTATCAGTATTGGTTTTGCTCACTTGCTTTTCTTTTACTGCAGCGCTACCAGTTTCACTAGCCTGTGTATCAGTATGCGTTTCATCTAGCGCTTTTTCTTTTACAACTTTTACATCTTCTTTTACTACTAGTTTATGATCCGGAAATGGCTTCTCAATAATTTCTCCCTTAAACGCCGGTGCTTGAGGGATTTCTTCAAAGCTTGCTTGCTTGGACGCTTTTTTTCCATCAAGCAAATCAGGTAAAAAGATAATCACAGCAGCAGCAACGATAATAGTACCGACAAGACGATTTTGAAACGGTGTAGACAAGGAATACTCCAAAAAATTGCTGTGCTAAATTTAGCTTAAACTAATAATCGCCTAATTTGAGCAACCGTATGAAAAGAGCCAAAAACAAGAATTAAATCAGTTGATTCTGTATTTTTATTGGCTATTTTAAATGCTTGAGTGATATTGTCAAAACAATTAATAGAATCACTAAAGTCAGTTAACTCATCAAACATAACTTTTACCGATGCAGCTCTTGGTACTTCTAATTCTGCAATATACCAATCATCAATAACTTCGTGAAAAGATTTTAAAGTATTGCTGATATCTTTATCTGCTAGCATAGAAACTACAGCAGTAATGCGCTGATATTTATTCTGTTGCTGCAACTGCATTAATTTTTTTGCAAGATATCTTCCTGCATGAGGATTATGACCAACATCAAGCATAACATCACAACCATCTACAGAGTCGTTAACAAATAACTCTGTGCGCCCTGCCACTTTAGTTTTACCTATTAGAGCATTCACTTTTTCAGTTGTTAACGTCACCCCAAGTTGCATTAAGACCATCAGTGCCGTGACTACATTGTCTTGAGGGATTGCTGTATTGACAAGGTTTCTAAGACAAACAGTTTCATTATTAGGCTTGGTATAATGCCACTGCCACAAACCTTGATTCCCTTTTTCTTGCTCGGATGATGTAAAGTCCTGTTCACGCACTTTTATTCTACTTTTAGCTTTCTCACTAAGAGTCCCAGAAGTAGATATATTAACTTGCTCAGCATGTTTTATAACTGATTTAGGCGCTTGTTTATCACCAATAACAATATCTTGATTTGCTCTAAATATACCCGCTTTTTCAAAGCCAATAGTTTCTCGATCATTACCTAGAAAGGTTTGATGATCTAGATCGATTGTTGTTACCACAGCCACATCAGCATCAATAATATTTGTTGCATCAAGACGACCACCAAGGCCTACTTCAAGAATAATAATATCGGGCTTAACAGCCATCAATATAATAAATGATGCTAAAGTAGTAAATTCATAATAACTTAATGATATATCAGCCCTTGCTAATTCTATCTTCTCAAAAGCAGTAATAAAGTGTTGATCATCAACATCTGTTTTATTTATTCGTAGCCTTTCATTAAAACGCTCAATATGAGGTGAAGAATAAACAGCAACAGTCAACGTTTTATCATTAATTTTTTCTTCAAGTAATGAGTTTTCTAAAAACGCACAAGTCGTTCCTTTACCATTAGTTCCTGCAACAGTAATAACTCGAGCGAAATCAAAATTAATATTCAATCGTTTTGCTACTTGGCCAATACGAGATAAGCCCAAATCAATTTCAATAGTGTGGAGTGTTTCTAAATAATAAAGCCACTCGTTAAGATCTTTACAATCTTTTGAGTGGCTTGAAGTGTTTTCTGACATTTAAAGCTCTATTTTCTGTCTTTATTTAAAGTAGCTATGCAAATTACATAGCTAACTATTGATTTAGCTTTCTGATGTTGGCTCAGCTTCTATAGGGCTAGCTTGCCCCATAAACTTACCTAACATACGTGCTAAAGTGTCACGCATTTCACGGCGATCAACAATCATATCAATAGCGCCTTTCTCTAGTAGAAATTCACTACGTTGAAATCCTTCAGGTAGTTTTTCACGTACTGTTTGTTCTATAACACGTGGGCCAGCAAAGCCTATTAACGCTTTTGGTTCTGCAACATTAATATCACCTAACATTGCCAAACTTGCTGATACGCCACCCATGGTAGGATCAGTTAGTACTGAAATATACGGTAAACCCTTTTCACTCATTTTGGCTAATGCCGCACTTGTTTTAGCCATTTGCATTAATGAAAAAAGTGCTTCTTGCATTCGTGCGCCACCACTGGCTGAAAAACAAATGAAAGGTAAGTTATGCTCTAAACAGTACTCAACACCTGCAACGAATCGTGCGCCAACAACAGATGCCATTGAACCACCTAAGAAAGAAAACTCAAAAGCAGCAACCACAAGCGGTGAACCATGTAGTTCCCCCTTCATTACGACTAATGCATCTTTTTCACCTGTACTTTTGCGTGCAGCACTTAATCTGTCTTTATAGCGTTTTGAGTCTTTAAACTTCAAAACATCTTGTGCTTCAAATTCTTCACCAAGTTCTTGTCGGTTATCTTGATCAAGAAAGCTATCAATGCGTTTACGTGCACTAATTCTCATATGATGATCACATTTTGGACAAACTGAGATTTGGCGCTCTAGTTCAACTTTGTATAATACTGCATTACATGCAGTACATTTACTCCAAACGCCTTCGGGAATATTGCGTTTTTGAGTAGATTTTGCTTTTGGGAGAATTTTTTCTATCCAGCTCATAATTTTATTTTTGCCTATTGCAACGAATACAAACCAATTTTTCAGTGAAAGTTATCATCTCAAAAATCAATTTAAAAAAGAATGCGAATTTAACAGTTAATTAGAACACACTTTAGCCTACATTTTATATAAAAAACTGGTCGGGCTAGTAAAATAAATACTTGAAATTTTATATTAACTTAAAAATAGCGGTCCAAAGGGTCTTTTAGGTAAATTATATTCTAGAGGATAATCAACCTCAACAAAATATAACCCTTCTGGTGGTGCTGTTACGCCAGCTAAACAGCGATTTTTAAGCTCGAGTACTTCTTTCATCCAAACAGGTTTTTCTTCCCCTTGACCAACTTTCATTAGACTGCCTACAATATTTCTTACCATATGATGTAAAAAAGCATTTGCCTTAATATCAACAACAATATAATCGCCCTGGCGGGTTATATCACAATGCATAATAGTACGTATTGGTGAATGAGATTGACAATGAACTGTACGAAATGAGGTGAAGTCATTTTTACCTACAAGGTATTGTGCTCCTTCGTACATCAATTTTTCATCTAAAGGAAAATGGAAATGACTAATACCATAACTTAAAATGGCGGGACGTAATCTTCGATTATAAATGATATATCGGTAACGCCTTGCTGTAGCACTAAAACGTGCATGAAATTCTTCATCAACAGCTTTTACCCAAGTCACTGCAATATCACTAGGTAAATGTGTATTTACACCCAGTGTCCATGCTGCGTCTTTGCGAATTTGAGTGGTATCAAAATGAACAACTTGGTTAGTCGCATTAACCCCTGTATCGGTACGACCAGCACAGATGACTTCAATAGGTTCATTAGCTATCTTTGAGAGTGCTTTTTCAACTTTTTCTTGAACAGCAATAACATTATTTTGTCGTTGCCAACCACAGTAATTTTTACCATCGTATTCAATGCCTAATGCGTAACGCATGCAAACCTCTTCAAACGCAGCTCTTATGAACTTATATCTAACCTAAATAAGTGGCGCATTATCTATCATTTTACTACGCTATGCCAATCGTTATTATCATCATCTATAGATTATCTAATAAGCTTTGCGCTTCAACCTGTTGCTGGGTATCCCCTTGTTTTATTACTTCTTGCAAAATCATTTTGGCATTATCTTCATCATCAATTTCTATATAAACTTTTGCTAAATCTAATTTTGCAGCCATTCCATTTTCGTCAACATCAACATCGACCTGTTTAACATTATCAGTAAATTCTGGGAATTCATTTAAACCCACATCAATATTGGCTCTATCATATGGTTCGCTTTGGCTTACTTCATATTGGCTGTCTGATAAGAGTGAATCTACAGATACAAAATCTTGCTCATTTTCTTCAGTTTTAGGGGGAACATTTGATGTAATGTTATCAAAATCTGAAAGAGATAAATCATCACCCACATCAAGTTTGTCATTGAAGTCAGCCGATTGATTAGCCGCACTAGACTCTTCTTCAATATTAGCTAATAATTCATCAAAATTTAAACTATCTAATTCTTGAATATCGTTTATTTCTGTCGCTTCCAATACTTGACTGTCTTCGTCATTACTATCATTAAGTAAATCAGCTAAAACATTTTGATCAGAAAAGTCAGGTGACAATTCTACTGCTTGTTGTGTTGCTTTATCTGTTAATAACTCTGAAATAGTACTTTCATCAAATGCCCCTTCAGCTAAATCATCACCAATATCGTAATCATTTTCTGATATTGCTTGTTCTATAGAGTCATTTTCAGCATCTGCTAAAAGTGATTCAAGATCAAAATCATCGGTTAAGTCTTCTGGTGTATTATCGACCTCTTTTGCTGCTTTATCTGTAGGTTTTCCTGTGATATCGCTAAAATCAACAGCTAAAAGAGGAGCAACATATTCCTCAGTTAAGCTTTCTATTTTCGCTCTATTTTCACTACCTTCTTCTAAATTCTCTTGTTCAGTAGTAGAGTCACCTTCAATAGTATTAGTTTCTTCTCCAACATCCATCGAGGCTAATAAGGCATCAATATCATCAGGATCTGACATTTCAGCTTGTAAGTCTTCTGCCTGTCTCTTATACACATCT
>CAJXUT010000260.1 GCA_913061365.1 uncultured Colwellia sp. | reverse complement strand
GAGATTCCTCTACGTCTCGTGGGCTCGGAGATGTGTATAAGAGACAGGTACATAAGATAAGAATAAAATTTCGCTGCTGAATATCTTGTTTTTTTTCCACTTCATCAAGGCGCAATGCTTTTAATTTATTTTGATTATCTAACAGTTTATTCATTTCGACTTTATGCGTTATTTCGTGTTTTTTAGTAAGCTGTTTAACAATACGATCTCGTTGCGCATCACCGTAGTCATTATAGTTATCAATAAATAGTTTTTGCACTTGGTATGCTTGTTCATAATTTTTAGTCGCAGCTAAACTGGTAGCTAATACTTGATATAAACTTGCAAAAGCCGGCGAAGCTAATTGTTTTGCGACTATGTTTCTTTCTAATAGTTTTGCTTGTTCGATCAACACAATCACTTGGTAATGTTCTTTATAGTATTGCGCAATCTTTGCTTTTGATAACAAGACTAGATATTGCTCACCTATATTTAAGTTAGCAAATTTAGAGGGATAATGGATAAGAAGAGAGTTAGCTTTTTTGGGCTGCTTTGTCGATAAAGAGAGAAGATTAACGACGTTATTATTGATAGTATATTCCATTGCTTGTTCAAGAGAAACTGACAAACTTTGCTTTGAATGAGCATAAACAGGCAAACAAATACTTATGATAAAAAAACATAAAATAGCAATTAGGTTTCTCATCCTCCATGCACCTTATTCTTTCCCTTAGCTCTTGCTTGAGAAAGTAAATAATTGGCCTTATTAATTAACATATCAATACTATTTAATTCATCATTTGGAAAATCAGAAGAACAAGCAACACCAATACTAATACTCATATCTATATTGCTAGCCCCTTCTTCACCCCATGAATGCTGCTCAACAGAAACCCTTAATTTTTCAGCCATAATTAACGCTTGTTTATGTGTAGTGTTAGGTAATAAGACAATGAATTCTTCACCACCTATACGGCCTAAATAATCAGTATCACGCAATAACTCATTACATATTTGAACAACTTTATTCAATATGACGTCACCAACATCACGACCAAATTGATCATTAACTAATTTGAAGTAGTCAATATCAATAAGCAATATGCTTAAATCATTTTGTTTAATTTTCGCTTTATTAAGAAGGTACTTACCTTTCCTCAATATTCTTCTGCTATTAGCCACACCTGTTAACATATCCATGTTTAACATTTCATACAGGCGACGATGATCTCTAATCAACTTAATCAGTAACCAAGCAAAAACGAGTGCCACTACGGCAATATAGAGTAGATAGTATTTTTGTTGCTGCTGTTTTTTTTCAGCATCTCGCAAAGCGACTTCCTGTATTCTTTGCTTATTCTCTAACAGCTTTGTATGTAGATCCGCTTGTTTAACTTCTAGAGCTAAGCGTACTTCGGCAATTGAACTAATTTGCTCTTTTTTTCTAAGAAGCTTAAGTAAAGCTAATCGCTGTTGTTGTAAATTATAAGCCTTTTGATGATAACCTAGCTTAAAGTATGTTCTAGATTTTAAATCAATTATTTTGATTTTTTTCTTGGTCTGTATAAAACTTAATGAATCTCTTTTGTTAAGAATTTTTTCAACTTTAGCAATACTTACTAACACATCTTCAAAACGCTCAAGTTCAAATAAAACAAACGCTTCTTCATTGTAATATCGTAGTTCCGTATTATATTGATCTATACTCTTAAGATACTGTTTAGAAAGTAATAAGTATTGGTAACTCACTTCCGCATTTGGCTTTTCCATCTTTAAATGAGCTCGAGACAATCCAGAATAAGTATTATACATCGTCTCATTTTGACCACTGCCGCCAGATTCTTTTAGTATAGTTTTATAAGTACTAATAGCTTGCTGGTATTCTTCTTTAAATAGATGGTTTATTGCAATATTGACAAGTGCATTTAAGGATGAATTCTTTTTGTTAGCTTTTTTATAAAAATGATAGGATTGTTGGTAGTAAACTGTCGCCTGATCTGCCCTCTTTAGATAGGCATACAAAATACCTAACTCTGAATTCACAGAACCCTTAAGCTCATCATCATCAGTTTGCTTGGCAATATTGTATGCATCATTTAACACCATCAGCGAACTTTCATATTGATCAGTAAGATAGTAAATAGCCCCAAGATTAATTAACCCTTTGGCTACAGCAACTTTATCATTTAAAGATTTTGCTAGTGCTAACCCTTTCTCATAATCTTGGGTTGCCGCTTCAATATTTCCGATACTTTCATAAGCAAAACCGCGATTATAGCGTAATTCAGATATAGAAATACTTGGACTAGCAAGTCCTAGCGTTAACTCTAATCCGTAAGAAGCTGTTTCTACAGCGAGGTGATATTGTGCTTGTAGAAGGTATATGTCTGCTAATAAGCTATGATATTTTACTTGCTGTTTTAGTGAAAGTTCGTCAAGAATATCGCCATATTGAGTTAACTGAGAAAGTGCTGAAAATGCATTGCTGTCCATAAGCTTTTCTATCGCTATTGCAGCATCATTAAACTTTGCTAAAGCTTCACTCTTTTGCTGCATAGAATTTTGATCATTCTGTAACGTTGGAGCAGCTAAATTCACCCTTGCAAAAAAGCAAAAGTAAAAAGAAATTAATAAAACAAAATAATGTGATGCTCGCTTAACGATCAAATGCATTGACCTTAAAATTGTGGTTTATATAAAACAGATAAAGTAAATAATGGCGCGTTAAACTACCGCCATATTACCCTTGCTTTGCAGCCATTCTTTACGGTCGCCACTGCGCTTTTTAGAGAGTAACATGTCCATAACCTCAACTGTTTCATTATGCTCATCATCAGGTGCGGTTAATTGCACTAAGCGACGAGTATTAGGGTCCATCGTTGTTTCACGTAGCTGTGGAGGGTTCATTTCACCCAAACCTTTAAAGCGTTGCACATTGACCTTACCACGCTTCTTTTCCGCTTCTATTCGATCAAGAATACCGTCTTTTTCTGCTTCATCAAGGGCATAAAATACTTCTTTACCAATATCGATACGATACAGTGGAGGCATTGCTACATAAACGTGGCCTGCTTGCACAAGGGGTAAGAAATGTTGCGTGAATAAAGCACATAGTAATGTGGCAATATGTAGTCCATCAGAGTCAGCATCTGCAAGAATACAGATTTTCCCGTAACGTAATTCTGATAAGTCATTACTGTCAGGATCTATTCCTAAAGCTACTGAAATGTCATGAACTTCTTGTGAAGCAAGAATTTGCCCTGAATCAACTTCCCACGTATTAAGAATCTTTCCTCTTAATGGCATAATGGCTTGTATTTCACGATCTCTCGCTTGTTTTGCACTACCACCAGCAGAGTCACCCTCTACTAAAAACAATTCTGTACGTAATATATCTTGGCTACCACAATCAGTTAGTTTTCCTGGTAATGCTGGACCTTGCGTAATCTTTTTCCGCACAACCTTTTTACTAGCACGCAGTCGTTTTTGAGCATTACTGATGCAAAACTCAGCTAATAGCTCTGCTATATCGGTATGTTCATTTAGCCATAAACTAAAGGCATCTTTTACGACCCCTGTAACAAATGCGGCACATTGGCGAGAAGATAAACGTTCTTTAGTTTGACCTGCAAATTGTGGATCTTGCATTTTAATAGATAAAATATAGCTACATTTATCCCAAATATCATCAGGTGTTAATTTAACGCCACGGGGAATTAAATTTCTAAATTCACAAAATTCACGCATAGATTCTAATAAACCTTGGCGTAAACCATTAACATGTGTTCCGCCTGCAATAGTTGGAATCAAATTAACATAACTTTCACCTATGCCTTCACCGCCTTCAGTTAGCCAAGTTACAGCCCAGTCTGCGGCCTCATTTTGTGAAGAAAAAACACCAACAAATGGCTCTTGCGGTAAATGAACATAACCTTTAACAGATTCTTTTAAGTAATCAGTTAAACCATCTTCATAACACCACTGATATTTTTTATTCTCAGTTTTATCATGAAATTTAATAGTTAACCCGGGACATAATACTGCTTTGGCTTTTAACAGATGCGTTAACTTTAATACTGAAAACTTAGAGGAATCAAAATAACTTGGGTCAGGCCAAAACTTTACTCGACTACCAGTATTGCGTTTACCAACAGTGCCAGTTTCAGTTAGCTCTTCAACCTTATCCCCGTTTTCAAAAGCCATTTCATAAACTTTGCTATTTCGTCTTACTGTCACATCTACACGTGTAGATAGTGCATTAACAACAGAAATACCAACGCCATGTAAACCACCTGAAAACTGATAGTTTTTATTAGAAAACTTACCGCCAGCATGTAACTTACAAAAGATTAACTCTACGCCTGAAACCCCTTCTTCAGGGTGAATATCTGTAGGCATACCTCGACCATCATCAATAATTTCTAATGATTGATCTGTATCTAAAACTACAAGAATATTTTGAGCATGTCCTGCTAAGGCTTCATCCACTGAGTTATCAATAACTTCTTGACCTAAATGATTAGGGCGCGTGGTGTCAGTATACATACCGGGGCGACGGCGAACGGGTTCTAAGCCGCTTAGTACTTCAATGGAGTCAGAGTTATATTGGTCGTTCATCTTGATATAGTATCTTTATAAGTATTATTTTTATTGGGCGTTTACTGCATTAAATACGGTTGAGTTGAAAAAAGTTAGCTATTTCTGATAAATGTTGTTCAAAACCAACAAAGCTATGATCTCCTCCCTGCTCGACAATTAATCGGCAGTGTCGATATTTTTCAACTGCTTCTTGGTAATTTAACACTTCATCATCGGTTTGTACCATAACTAGGTAATTATTTTTTTTATTCGAGGTAAAACAAGGTGTCTTAGACTCAATATTTTTTAGTACCAACATATGCTCGTTAGTCACTTGATAAACTTCTTCCGTATATGGATTTACCTGTTCACCAAGGTAGTCTACCAACAATTCAAAAGGCTTAATTGCAGGATTAACCAATACGCAAGGTACATTATATTTCTCCTGTCTCTTATACACATCTCCGAGCCCACGAGACGTAGAGGAATCTCGTA
>CAJXUT010000259.1 GCA_913061365.1 uncultured Colwellia sp. | reverse complement strand
CACTATCCTCTTCGTCGGCAGCGTCAGATGTGTATAAGAGACAGCTCAAAGAATACTTCGCTAGTAACAGCAAAGAACTCTGCAGGATTTGTCGCGCCATAATAATCGAATAACGATGATTTTCCTGTTTTAGCTTGTTTTTGTAGTTTTTCAAATTGCAAAGAAAAAACATCTGACCAAGATTTATAGTTTTGCCCTTTTTCTAAAATAGGAGCGCCATTAGCTTGGCCATTTTCTTGATCTAATTGATGAGCAAATTCGTGAATCACCACATTGCGACCATCATCAGGTGTATTTGCACCGTCTAAAGTGTCTTGCCAAGACAAGATTACTTTTCCAAAGCCCCATGACTCACCAGATAAGGCAACTTTTCTGACCTGTTGAACACCATCTGCATTTACACTTTGCTGCTCTTTAATAAAAGCACGAGGATAAACAAGAATAGTTTGTAGTTTTGGATAATAATCTACCTTACGGTTAAGCAATAACAAGCATGCCTGCGCCGCGACAGTTATTTTTATTTCATCTGTTATTTTAACGCCATTACAACCAATAAAGTTTTTTTCTGCCAAAAACACCTGAATATGTTGTTTTAGCTGTAACTGCAAATCGACAGGCATTTGCTTAAAATAAGGCATTCTTTGTTGAATAATTTTACGCCATATTTTTTTAAAAGGTTTACTTCTAATTTGATTTCGTTGATATTCCCGCCAATATGGCTTCCCTGCGGAATAGGCAATAAGTACCACGCCAATTAATATAGGTAATAGGTAAGACAACATAATGAAGTTTTATTAACCTTTTGATAAAAGAGAATCTAACCAACGGCTAGGTAGTATTCGCTTAAAGATCGCAAACAACTTGGTAGGAACCGTTATTCTATATCTGATTTTCGGTCTGTTACTTTCAAGTGCGTGAATTAATGCTTTGGTAACATCTGCTGACTCTAAAGTAAATTTTGCTTTTGACGTTTTACTTGCAAGCCTTCTTACTTGCTGTTGATACTGAATTTTATGGAGACTATTTTCATCATCAATATTTTTCTTAAAAGCACGTAAAGCATTTTCTCTAAACTGTGTATTAATAGGCCCTGGTTGCAATAATACTACGGCAATATTTGCTGATTTTAATTCTAACCTTAATGTATCAGTAAGCCCCTCAAGCGCATATTTAGAAGCATTATAAGCCCCGCGATAAGCCATAGAAACAAAGCCTAACACAGAACTACATTGAATAATTCGTCCATGCCCTTGCCTGCGCATAACAGGAATGATTAATTTAGTTAATTCATGCCAACCAAAGACATTCGTTTCAAATTGCTCCCTAAGTGCTTGAGTAGGTAAATCTTCTAGTGCTCCTGGTTGACCATAAGCACCATTATTAAAAAGATAATCCAATGTGCCACCTGTTTCCTCAAGAATAAGGTTAACTACGTTATGAATACTTTCGCTATTTGTTAAATCAAGATAATAAGCATTTAGCCCTTTACTCTGAAGATAACTTATATCTTCTTCATTACGAGCGGTTGCAAAAACTTGGTAGCCTCTAGCCGATAAAGTCGTAGCAGCATCTAAACCAATCCCGCTAGAGCAACCTGTTATTAAAATAGATTTATTCACTTTCACTTTACCTTTTCTGATTCAATAAATGGTATGGGTTATCACTTAACCGATAACTCAACCTACTTTAATTCGTTTTAGCCTGTTTTAAATTGAGCCACTAGATTTTGTAACTCATGAGACAAACTTGCTAACTCTTGGCTTGCATTTAATGTTTGCTTGGCACCGTCTGCCGTTTCCTGAACAACACCACTTATGTTGACAATATTTTTATTTATTTCTTCTGCAACATTACTTTGCTCAGATGCAGCTCCCGCTATTTGAATGTTCATTTCACTTATTGTTGTCACGGAATTAGTAATTTCATTCAAAGAGACAAGTGCACTTTCAGCTTGTTTTACGCTTTGTGAGCTTTGCTCTTTACTTAACATCATGGCATCAACAACATTCTTTGAGCCTTGTTGTAATTTCTCAATCAACGCTTGAATTTCTTGTGTAGACTCTTGAGTTCGACTAGCTAACGTGCGTACTTCATCAGCGACAACGGCAAAACCTCTTCCTTGTTCACCCGCTCTTGCTGCTTCAATCGCCGCATTTAACGCAAGTAGATTAGTTTGCTCAGCAATACCTCGAATAACAACTAATACCGTTTCAATACTGGCACTATTACTTTCAAGCTCTTGAATTAGACCCGATGACTTTTCAATTTCTTTCGCCAAAACATCTATTGAATTAACCGTTTCTTCAACTACCGTTCTACCAATATTAGTTTCTTTATCAGCACTTTGTGCTGCATTTGATGCTTCAGTGGCATGACGAGCAACTTCTTGTACTGTGGTTGTCATTTGGTTCATTGCCGTTGCAACCATTTCAGTTTCAGCTTGTTGTGCTTGCAAGCCAGTATTAGTTAAATTGGTTACGTTAGACATTTCTTGTGCTGAAGACGCAAGTTGCTCCGTTGCTTTATCAACTTGCAAAACCATATTTCTGACCCTTTCAGCAAAAAGGTTAAAGGCTTTCCCTAAAAGAGATATTTCATTATTACCATCAGCTCTCAATCTTTTTGTTAAATCTCCATCACCTTCAGCTATTTCATTCATCGCATGTACAGCCATTGTGATTGGATTGGCTATAGTTCGTCCTATAAATATCGCAATAAAAATACCGCCAACCAATGATAAAGCCCCTAACAGTAATGTACTGTTTTGGGTGTCATTAATTGCATTCACATTTTGACTTCTATCTAACGCAATAACTAATACACCAATAGGCTTACCAGAAAAATCTGCAATACTTTTTCCAAATACTGCATAAGGCGTATCTAATATTTCGGTGCGATGCAAAATGTCTTTATTTTGAAATGCTTGTTGAAGTTGTTTAGGCGCAAGTATTGATGACTTAATTGTAGAGCCAAATACTTCAAATTTATCACCTCGTTGAACATACAAGCCAATATCAACTTGGTATTTTTCTTTAAATTGTTCAAAAAATTCTTGCCCAAATGACATCCCAAATTCAACTGAGCCAATATGTTCTCCTTGATGATAAACAGGGCTGATGCCACGAATACCAATGCCGGCTACTCCTTTTTCTAAGCCTTTAACTAGTGTTTTTTGGTTGTTTGCTACAACTATTGTTTTTCTAAAGCTTGATAAATCATCACCAAACTTTTTAACTTTATGAGCACGAAAAAAAGATGTTGCCGGAGGAAGGTGAAATTGAAACTGCTGAACGGCATATTGTTTTTTTAGTTCATTAAATAATGGCGTTGCTTGCTCAGCCAAAAGATCCCGTTGCCCTTCTGCCATTGCTTTACTCATTTCTTGATTAGATGCAACGATAGAGCTCATTGCTTGAGCAATACGGCCTTCAGAAGCAATTTCAGCTGTCGCACTTTTATAAAGGTTTTCTAGCTCTTTTTGCTCAGCCTCAAACACAAGCTCGGAGGTATTGTAATTAACAATAGGAATGATCAATCCAAGTATCATAATAATAACGGTACTAAATCCAATAACAATTCGCGTTGAAATTTTTAGATTTTTAAACATTTATCACCTATGTATTTGTAAACGTCTCTTCCCCCGACACTGTATATCTTCAGTTTCCTACAAAAGATTTATCCTTATACTTTACTTGCCTGCATTTTTTATCGGGTGATAGATGGTTAAGGTATTGATACAGGCTAATTGATTGTAAACAGTTTAATGTGATCAACCAAGCCCTTAGTCACTTCATTGTAATTAAACAATAAATTGGTTCAAGTAAATGACTTACCAAAGGTTAGTGAGAAGAGAAAAATATTGATGGTGTAGAAAAATATGTTACTTTGAGCACTTCCTAATATGCATGATACGTTAGGAAGTGCTATGGTTTATCACTTAACAGAGAATAGATTACCAATATAACTACAGTAATATTAATCTTTATATTGTGAAGGAATTACCACTGTACCTGTGTAACTATTTTGTGGAAAAATATTGTAGTGTAAATAATTATTTTTACTGCTTTTTTGAGTGCTATCTTTGACAAGTAAAAAGCCTTGTATGTATAAAGCATCAATAGCTTCTTTTGCCGTTGAGGTTACACAAAAGTTTAATGCCCTATTCAGCTCTCCTTGTTCATCAAAAATATCATCCCAGTTTTGTTTCATCACAAACAGCTCTTTGTCTTTAGTAGACTCATTTGCACTATCAACAGAGTCTTCATTAAGCGGTAAAGATATAGACCAAGACTTTTCTTTTAAAATATCAATCGCTTTAGTAAATCGCTCTTTAGCACTACCTTTAAAGTCTGCTGAGTTGATTTTAGCCGTTCTATATTCATTATATATTTGAGCAAAAGAAGCGCTTAAATCAGCACCTCTTCCTTTGGCTGTATATAACATTAAGAAGTTATCAATATTTTCAGAAACACTTTTAGGATAGCGTCGCTGCTTTTTGACTATCTTTAGCCATTTACCTAAAAAAATTGTTTCGCTACCAGGGGAGTAACTTACACTACCGATTTGTTGTTCTGACTTTAACGCGATTAAACCACCTAAAACCATATTGATAAGGTCGGCTTGGTATATATTTTCTTCTTTATTCATTAATAAACCATTAATATAAAATTTGTGCTTCATCGGGAAATTGAGTTATCCCTGAGGGAGGGCACTATTTTCGCTTTATATGAACAAAAATTCAACTATTCTTCTGCATGTTCTGAAAATAGTTAGCACTTAGGTATTACCATAAGTACTAACTCAAAAGTAATAACAAATCATACTATCAGTGTAGGGCAAAATTAATTATTTATATAAATGAATAATTATTCTTTATATGAGTAATTTAATTATATTTTTCAAGGATAAGGTATAATTATGTCTCATCGTTTTGTCGAGCTAACACTATTAATCATCAAGAAAATAAAGAAGGAAATTCAAAAGCCTTCGTGACAACCACTTCAACTGAAATCACTAATACACAACTTAGTGTTGCTACTTTCAATTCTGTCTCTTATACACATCTGACGCTGCCGAC
>CAJXUT010000258.1 GCA_913061365.1 uncultured Colwellia sp. | reverse complement strand
AAACCCTATATGGGTATTAATGATAGGCAGTTACACAGATTTTGTTACAGGGTCTCTATTCATTATTTCAATTGGTATTAATTCAAGTTAGGTTACTTTAATCCCTAACTTTCTCTAATGATATAATCGAATGCTGATAGTGATGCTTTTGCACCTTCACCCATAGCAATAACAATTTGCTTATAAGGAACGGTGGATACATCACCCGCTGCAAATATACCAGGCTCCGTTGTATTACATCTTTCATCAATAATAACTTCACCGTGTTGAGTGCGCTCAACAACACCATTTAGAAAGTCACTATTGGGTAATAACCCTATTTGAACAAAAATACCTGATAGAGGTTGTTGCTTGATTTCTTCTGTTTCTCTATCTTCATAAGAAAGTGCAACCACTTTACCATCTTCAGCAATCACTTCTTTTGTTGCGACATTTTTGATAATCGTAATTTTGCTATGTGCTTCAGCTTTTTCAACTAAAACCTTATCAGCCTTCAAGTCAGGTAAAAATTCAAAAACTGTTACATGATTAACCATACCTGCTAAGTCTAAAGCGGCTTCTATGCCTGAGTTACCCCCGCCAACAACGGCGACATCTTTACCTTTGAAAAATGGGCCATCACAGTGAGGGCAGTACGCTACACCTGAACCAACATTTTCTTTCTCTCCAGGTATACCAAGTTCACGCCATTTTGCACCAGTGGCAATGATGACTGTTTTAGAGTCAATAATTTCGCCACTAGAAAGGTGTAATTTTTTCGGTGTCTTGCTCTCAGGGCTGCCTTTCTCTACTTTATCGACACGTAGAAACTCTTTTATCGTTATATCGTAATCATTTAAGTGAGCCTGCATATTACCAGTCAGCTTTGTACCAGTAGTTTTAGGAACTGAAATTAAGTTCTCAATACCCACAGTATCTTTTACCTGACCACCGATTCGGTCAGCAATCATGGTGACATTTAAGCCTTTTCTTGCAGCATAAATAGCAGCAGCAACACCGGCTGGGCCTGCGCCAATAACAGTAACATCTTGCAGTGGTAATTGTTCTACGTCATCACTACCAATAATATAAGGAAAGCGCTCTATAAGCTTATCAACTAACTGTGCAGTATCGATTTTTCCATTAGCAAATAACTTTCCATTTAAGTAAACACTGGGTACACCTTGAATGTTTCGCTTATCGATAAGATCTGGGTATAAACCGCCATCAATCATTTCTGTATCGATATTTTCATTTAATAAGGCAAACTGATTTAATGACTGCACGACGTCAGGACAATTATGACAACTTAGCGAAATAAAAACTTCAAAATGTAGTTTTTCTTTAATTTTTTGCACCATGCTTGTTAGGGTGCTATCAAGCTTAAGTGCCGTTCCTGATGACTGTAATATGGCTAAAATAAGTGAGTTAAACTCATGACCACTGGGAATACCTGAAAAATAAATACCGTTTTTCTCACCTTCAACTTCTAAATAAAAGGTAATTGGGCTACGTAAATTATCATCACGCTCAATCAGAATTAAATTTTCTGAAACTGAACATAATTGTGTTAAAAATTCTTTTAATTCTGTACGTTTTTCATGTTCACCAGTCTGTAAAACTAGTGATACCTTGTTAGTCATATTTTGAGTATATGTTTTTACTGCGTTTAAAATATCTTTACTTAACATTGGAATGCCTTACTACTTAGGTTACTTCTTATAGGAAAGGGTAAGTAACAATTACTGATGAAAATAGGGCGGAAGGGTATAGATAAAATTGAAACCGCTTCCGCTAATTGATAGACGATTTTTAGATTTTACCCACTAGGTCTAAACTAGGTGTTAGTGTTGCTTCGCCTTGTTCCCATGCCGCAGGACAAACTTCACCGTCATTTTCACGAACATATTGGGCGGCTTTAACATTACGAACCATATCTTTAGCACTTCGACCAATACCACCTGCATGAATATGAGCTACTTGGATAACGCCATCAGGATCTGCTAAGAAGGTACCACGGTGTGCCATGTGGTCTTCTTCAATCATTACATCAAAACCGCGAGTGATAGTGCCTGTTTGATCGCCAATCATTGGGAATTTGATTTTACCGATAGCATCTGAAGAATCGTGCCATGCTTTGTGAGAAAAGTGTGTATCTGTAGATACGGCATAAACTTCAACGCCTAACTCTTGTAGTTCAGCATATTGATTTGCCATGTCTTCTAATTCAGTAGGGCAAACAAACGTAAAATCTGCCGGATAGAATAAAAAGATTGACCATTTATTTTTGACGCTGTCAGAAGTTACTTCAACAAATTCACCGTTATGGAATGCTTGTGCTTTAAATTCTGGGATAGTTTTGCCTATTTGAGCCATGAGATTTTTCCTTGTTTATTTATAGTAAAGTTAAAACTGAAAAGCATGTTTGCTTTCGATGTGTGTATAGTAAGCTCAGTTAAGTGATAAATAAATTTGATAAAATTGATTTCTATGTACTAAAAAATAGAACTATAAAAGGAGAGGATGATATTGAATAAAATAAATAGGTGTTTACTTTGAGTTACCTTCTCGCTTCCTTGGAGATAAAGAATGTAGAGAAAATAAAATGACTAGTGCTAATATTTTGCTTAAAATGGGGCTAACGTTCAATAAAAGCTATCATTAAAATCATGATCTCAATAAAACAACTTCATTATGCATTAGCCATTGAAAAAACCTTACACTTTAAAAAAGCGGCAGAAGCGTGCAATGTATCTCAATCCGCATTAAGCACTGCAATCAATGAGCTTGAGAAGCAGTTGGGATTAACCATCTTCGAGCGTAATAATAAACAAGTACTTGTTACTCATAATGGTCAGTTGATACTTAATAAAGCCAAGAAGGTAAAACTGGAACTAGATGAATTGATGCAAATATCACAAATAAATAAAGCGCCTTTCTCTAGTGCTATGACTATTGGAGTTATTCCAACTATTGGTCCTTATTTGTTGCCTAAAGTTTTACCTGAAGTAAGAAGACAATATCCAAGTTTTAAATTAAAAATTATTGAAGAGCAATCACACGTGCTGGTAGACAAGATACGTGCGGGAGAGTTAGATGCTGCAATACTTGCTTTACCTTATCCAATAGAAGGACTAATGAGCTTCGATTTTTGGCAGGAAGATTTTTATTGGGTATGCCATAAAGATGAGTGTCCAAGTAAAGTTCAAGAAATTACTAGTGAAGAACTGGAAATTGAAAAGTTAATGTTGTTAAAAGATGGTCATTGTTTAAAAGAGCATGCCTTAGCAGCATGTAGCCTTCAAAATAAAAAGCAAGATACTGATTTTGATTCGGCAAGTTTACATACCTTAGTTCAAATGGTTGCTGGTAAGCTCGGTACTACGCTTGTACCCCAAATGGCACTCGATCAGTTGACCTATAACGAATCAGAACTAAGAGCTATTCATTTAAACGAACCAGGCCCGCATAGAACAATTGCTTTAGTAATTAGACCAAATTATGTCAGAACCAATGAATTGACAATACTGAAAAATATTTTTACTCAACAATTAACTAATAAATGCATTTAGGGCAGAGTATTCTTTAATTCAGTTTTTTAGAATTATGAATTTAATTTTATCAAATGTACTGAACTATGAGGGTAGGTCATAATAGTTTCACTTTAAACAAATAGGTGACTATTATGAAAAACATTTTAAAATCAATATTCAACGTATTTAAAGCTAAAGAAGTAGTTGTTAATTGTAATTATTCAAATGATTATTATGGCGATCAATATTGCCAGACAAGTTTTAAATAAACTTAATGTATAAATATATTTTAGAACAATGCAGCACATATAAAAAAGCCCAAATAAGAATATTTGGGCTTTGCCTTTATCTGATGGTGAATATCGTGAGATACGCTTTCATCAGAGGATAATCTACCGTAATGCTATTTCTGTACTGTGTATTTCACAGTTGTTTTAACTTTAGCAACTACTCGACGGTTTAAGTTATGATCCGCTTTAGTCGTACCTTCAGAAATTAACTGTGTTTCACCAAAACCTTTTGCTGATAAACGGTTTGCTTCAACGTTATATTTATTAATTAGAATGTTTCTAACAGCATCAGCACGTTTTTGTGACAGAGTTAGATTGTATTTTGCATTACCAACAATTGAACTATGTCCTTCAATAGCAGCACTTGTGCCTTTATGTTCATTCATGAAATCAGCTAATTCTTTTATTTCATTCATTGCTGTAGACTTCAATTCAGAGCTGTTGTTTTCAAAGGATACATTTAAATCAATCTCAACAGTTTTTTCTGCAACAATTGCACAGCCCTTCGCATCAACTTTTACATTGGCTAAAGTGCTTTTACAGATATCTTTACTGTCAACAACACCATCGTTATCACTATCTTTTTCTGCTACAGCTACAGGAGCCACTGCAGGTTTATTATAAACAGCAGATTTTTTCACATCACCAAAGGCATATTTTAAACCAAGCTTAATACCTTGATCGGTATAACCGTAGTCAACATCACGGTAAATTGCTGCTTCACCATATAGTGAAAAGCGCTCACTTACTTGATGGCTATAGCCAGCACCAACATTAACAGCATTATAGCTTTTAACATTATTGAAGTGTTTAACACCTGCAAAAAGGTATGCGTCAGAATCTTCAAGCTTGTAAATGGCATCAAGACCAAAACGTGTACCGTAATCTTTGTCATTACCGTTTTGAGTATCATAACGAGTTTTGGCTAATTCAAAACGAATATTCCATTCTTCGTCAATAATTTTCTGTAAATCAATACCAATGCTTTTGCCTGCTTCAATTCGTTGCCAATCAGTTTGATCGTCTTTGTTTGTGCTTGACTTAATGTAGTCACCAAAAACACCTAGTTCCAAAGTTTTATCAATGGTCTCTGCTGCTAATGGTGAACTGATTAATGCGGCTAATAAAGTTATTTTAAAAGTTTTCATGGGCAATTCCTTGTGGGGGTCATGTGTTTTTTTTATTGGTTAATAATAGCACTTAATATATTAACAAAGTTCATTTTATTTACTTATGTTGTAAATTTATTCAATTTCAATGATAGTTTTGATTAGTTTTATTTTACTAATTT
>CAJXUT010000257.1 GCA_913061365.1 uncultured Colwellia sp. | reverse complement strand
TACGAGATTCCTCTACGTCTCGTGGGCTCGGAGATGTGTATAAGAGACAGTTGTTTTTACTAATAAAAGAATTATTGCCGCTAATGTACAGGGCATTACTGGCTCTAAAGTAGATTATACTTCTTTGCCTTACAGTAAAATTCAAGCCTTTTCAGTTGAGTCTTCTGGCACACTAGATCTAGATTGTGAAATTGAAGTCTACTTAAGTGAATTAGGCATGGCAAAATTTGAAATCAAAGGCTCTTTTGATTTAATACAGTTTAACCAATGTATTAGTCAATATGTGCTTGCATAATATATAGTTACATTAAATAAATTTATTATCTACTGATAAAAACTTACAATAAACGAGTCATTTTATGACTCGTTTTTTAATTTATTACTTTTACAAGATTAAATTATGACCATACAGTTAAAGGGTATATTTCAAATTACCGCTTGGGATGAAATACCTTACGATGAAAGTGATGATGATTCGAAACAGTCTCATGCAAAAATTAAGCAACAATATCAAGGTGATATTGAAGGTTCAAGTGAACTTCAATATTTGATGTGTTATAGCAGTAAAGAGAGTGCAATTTTTGTTGGCTTAGAAATACTATCATGCAATATCAATGGCAAAATAGGTAGTTTTGTTATTCAACATAAGGGTAAGTTTGAGTCTGGTATTGCTAGTAGTGAATTTAGTATTGTGCCAAGCTCTGGAAAAAAGCAACTTTTAGACATTACTGGTTCAGGCTCTTTTAAATCGAGTAGTAATGGACAGGCTAGTTACACGCTAGCGGTTTCTTTCTAATTTTTCATTATATTACATATGTTTATTATTTTATTTAGGGGTTGGCTGTGATGAAAGTGTTTCTCTTTCGTTTAGTTCGCTCGCCTATAAGACTTGCTAGAGTCACCCAAAAAAGAAGTAAGCGTCGTATTCGACGAGACTTATTAACGGTAAAACAAGCATTAGCTCAGGAGAAAGAAGAAACTCATGAGATGCTTATTATTTATCGTAAATTTACCCAAGGAAAGGCAAGTAAAGCAGAGATTAAAATTGCCAATGAACAATTAGGTGATGTGGTTAAAGGCTTAGGTATCGGCGTGTTCGCAGCATTGCCTTTTGCTCCTATTACTATTCCCTTTATTATTAAGCTAGGAAAAGCAGTAGGTGTTGATGTTTTACCTAGTGCTTTTTATGAACGAGATGATGAAAAAAGTTAGGCTGGCTTTTACCTTGTTTCTTTATATAGTTACAAATGTAAATTCAACTCAAATTGTTGAACTAAATAAACAATACTCATTACGCCATACAAGTTTTTGCTAACTTTTCTTGTGAATCTACCAATTTATTAAGTATATCTCCTTTAATTGCTAAAGATTTATTGGCTTTCGTGTCGAAAAGTACGAACGTTACTTCAGCATCAATAATTATATTACCAGTTTCTTTACAACGAATTATTTGTGAAAGAACACTACTTTTATTACCTATTTTACTTACAGTGGTTTCGATAATTAAATACTGACCAAGTAGCGCAGGTATTCGATAGTTAATATTTATATTAGCGACTATCCATGCTATTTGTCGCTGCATAAAATAATCAATGTCATCAGCTAAGCAAGCCCAGCGAGCTTCTTCTAAAAATTCTAAATATCGTGCATTATTTACGTGTTGATAGCCATCAAGGTGATAACCTCTAACTATTATTTCTGTCATGATTCAAACTACTGTTTAAATAAATGAATATCATAAGTTAAATACAGTATAAGTTACAGATAATTATCATTTAATTAAACTTATACTGTATAGTTTCTATTAATTATTCAGCATTACTTTTTTGAGCTATTGTTATGAACCATATTCACAGTTATTACTCTCCGAACAACTTGTATAATAAAATTATTTCAGCTCTCAATAACTTAGGTAGAGACTTATCAAAAGTTACACTTGCTGATCTTCAACCTGTTGATGAATTTCATATTCGTGGTGAAACAGCCACAAAAGAATTAATTGAATTAGCTCAGTTTAGTCCTGATATGCGTATTCTTGATGTAGGGTGTGGTGTTGGTGGATCAACTCGACGTCTATCACATGAAACGGGCTGTAAAGTGACTGGGGTAGATTTAAGTGACGAATACATTGACGCGGCGAATAGACTGACAGAATTACTTAATATGCAAGATAATGTAAAGTTTACAGCAGCAAGTGCTCTTGAGTTACCCTTTGATGATAATAGCTTTGATGGTACATGGTCTATTCAAATGAATATGAACGTAGAAGATAAACTCGGTTGGTTAAAAGAACTTTATCGTGTACTCAAACCCGGTGGACGTGCAGTACTGTATGAAGTGTTTGAAAATAAAAATGCACCTATTTATTTCCCTGTACCTTGGGCACAAGATAGCTCAATGAGTTTTCTTATTTCTTCTGATTCGTATCGACAAATCATTTCAACAGTTGGTTTCAAAATTGAAGTGTGGAATGATAAAACAAATTTAGCGCAAAAAGCCTTTGCCCGTATGAAAGAGCCTAGCGGTGATCTAAAATTACCCGCTCTAGGTTTGCATATGCTCATTGGAGATGACTTTAAAACCAAATCCTATAATATGCGCCGTAATCTTGATGATGATCGTTTAAGTTTAATTGAAACGTTATTGATTAAATAAGTATCTAATTTGATGAGATAAAAATATGAATTACCCTTTAGTATCTACAGAGTGGCTTGACGCTAATATAGACAATGATGACTTATTCATTCTTGACGTCAGTATGTCGAAAGTCATTGGTAAAGAACCAATAATTTATGACCAGCTGATAACAATTCCTAATAGTTATAAAGTTACTATTGAACATGATTTATCTGATGCAAGTTCAAATTTCACTCATTGCTTTCCCTCAGGAGATCAGGTTCTTCGACTTGCTGACCAACTTGGATTCAATGTCAGTAGTACCTTGGTGATTTATGATAACCAAGGCGTATACTCTTCACCTCGAGCTTGGTGGATATTTAAGTCTTTCGGTTATAATAATGTTGTTATTCTTGATGGGGGATTACCTAAATGGATAACAAAGGGATACGCTGTGATGGATACCCATCTTGTTAACCCTAAAAAGGTTATTCATTCAGATAATGTATTAATGAAAAACCCTACATCGTTAGCTACAAGCGAATACATTTTACTTAATATAGATTCTGAAAAATCAACGGTTATTGATGTTCGTTCAGAAAACCGGTTTTTAGGCATTGCATCTGAACCTAGAGCAGGCGTACGATCAGGTCATATTCCCAAATCAATTAATTTACCTTTTGGAATGGTTTTAGACTCAATTGAGTATAAACCTGCTAAGGATATTCACGCACAATTTACTAAAGTGGGTTGCCAAAGTGATATGAATATTCTCTTTTCTTGTGGCTCCGGAATCACCGCTTGTATTGTACTAGTGGCAGCTATTATTGCTGGTTTTCCTAACGTTAGTTTATATGATGGTTCTTGGGCAGAGTGGGGAGCAGACGCATCCTTACCTATTGCCAAATAAACACATTAATTAAAAGGCTTTCTCGTGTATTTATATTTTGGTTATCTACTAGTTCTACTTTATTCTATGGTTGTGAAGCTATTTCAAACAAGCATGTCTCCTTCAATCATGTTTTTTTCAATTATGGTTATCTTTATCTGGTCAGTAATCCCATTTATTGGCTATGGGGTTGCTAAGTTATTTAATGCTAAGGGGCAATTACCTAACTATATTTCCTTTACTGTTGGCATAAGTATAGGACTCATTGAAAATAGTTTGTTTTATTTTGACATTTTAGCTAAAGAACAAAATACTACGGGTACTTTTATCGTCTTTATGTTGTTTTTTATTGTTGCTTTTATTTCGATAAAGCATAAGCCTACATTAATAAAGTGAACGTTTAGTTACATAAATAAGTTGGAGATACCGATGAAAATTTTAATAGCGATACTGCTTTGTTCTTTTATCCTTACCGCTCAAGCACAAGAATATGAGCATGGGGAAATTAAACAAAGCACCTCAGGCGATATTCAAGTCTGGAATGCAAACTCTACCCAGTGGAGTGATGCAGAAACATTTTGGCTGAATTTTGAAAAAACTAATGAAGGCAATTCTTGGGGACGTTCAACTAAGTATCCTAATTATGATGATGTGAATGAGTTTGATACTATTATTATTGAATTAGAACAGGGTGCTTGTTTAATGCAGTTTTACCATGCCAGATGGAGACGTGCCAATGATGTTCAACGTTGGAATGATAACTTCAACGAATATGGCAGTTGCCCTTATGTTTTTGATTAAATCATTCGCTAACTGTCAGATTATCAGTCACATAAATATTTCAATTAATGCAAACAAATAACTACAAAAGGAAGATTCAATGTTTAGTCATATCATGCTCGGCTCGAACGATATTCAGGCATCAAAAGTTTTTTACGATGCAATATTAGGTGAATTGGGCTACAAACCGGGTGTTATTGATGAAAAAGGCCGCTGTTTTTATTTTACTAAAGGTGGCATTTTTGCTTTAACGCCGCCAATCAATGGTGAGCCATCAACACATGGTAATGGAACAACAATCGGTTTTACGGTTGATTCCGGTGAACAAGCAGATGCTTGGCATGCTGCAGGTATTGCGAACGGTGGTGTTAACTGTGAAGATTTACCTGGCATCCGTGAACTCGAAGTAGGTAATTTATACCTAGCCTATTTACTTGATCCTTCAGGTAATAAGATTTGTGCATTACACCGTGTTGAGTAACATTTAATTAATAGTATAAAAAGTGATTAATTGTGCTTTTTATACTATTACTTTTATAGATAAAATAAAATCTTATGAGTTAATTGTTTTTAAAGTCTACTTAATTCTATATCAATTTATCCAGTGCTGATTGAGCTTTCTTAGGGTTATCTAAATCTATTGTTTCAATCATTTCACACTCATCTCGAATCATTTCAGTAATTAAGCTTGGGTAATGGCGACAATCTTCAGGTCGATCTAAGTATATACTACAGGTATATTTATCTTTATTTTCGGATTTAGCTTTAGGCTCAATAGATAGAAACTGTCTCTTATACACATCTCCGAGCCCACGAGACGTAGAGGAATCTCG
>CAJXUT010000256.1 GCA_913061365.1 uncultured Colwellia sp. | reverse complement strand
AAGAGACAGATAGAAACCATCTCTTTATCTATTTCAGTGACCGCGGTTAAATAACTAGATTTACCAGCACCTTCAGGAGGAGGCATCATATCTTTCCAACTAAGCGTAACAATACGCTCAACCCCAGCAACAAGGAAACCTTGCACACTACGATTATACTCCGCGATAATAATGAAAGAATCGTCTGTTTGAGTAATAGCAGGACCACCAATAGCCTTACTTAAATCAATAACAGAAATAGTTTGTCCTCGAATATGAGCTATTCCTTTTATAAAACCATCTTGATTAGGCAACGATGTGAGTCTAGGACATTGTAAAACTTCTCTTACTTTAAAAACATTAATGCCAAAACGTTGTCGACCAACCAACTTAAAGAGTAATAATTCTAGTCTATTTTGACCAACAAGTTGTGTTCGTTGGTTAACTGAATCTAATATACCTGCCATAACAACCTCATTTAAATCGATGTTCCATTCTTCATGCTAGCCTTGTTTGTAAGCAAAAAGGCACAATTCTTGATATGTTTACTATAAAGCTGAATTAAGTGTCAATAAAGTGATAAATCACCTAACGGCTACCTTAATAACTACTTAATAACTACTTAATAAAATTAGAATTAAGCAGTTTATGTCATAAAGCTGACATAAACACGACTATGCTACCTTAATTTAAGCATAGTAGAGTATTTGAATTTACCTAAAGATAAACTATAAAAACTATGCACCAAATTAAACTTTATTCTATTACCTTTTACTTAACTGTATTGTTTACCTTTACAAGTCATAGTACTACTTGGGATAAAGCTTATATTGAAACTTTTGCTAAAAAATATCTCGAAGAAAAAATAGTGCCACCCGTAGGAGGGAAAATATCGATTAGTGTTGCTAATATTGATCCAAGAATAACAATTAAGCCTTGCCAACAGAAACTATCAGTAAATATACCTGAAAATACCAATAGTAGGAATGTAAATGTTAAAATATCTTGTGCTGACTCAAAGCCATGGCAAATATACCTACCTGCTAAAATAGAAAAAACTTTTGCCGTTGTCATTGCAACAGTAACACTTGAAAAAGGAACAACATTATCAAAAGACAATATTAGTGTTGAATACTTGGCAAACAATCGAATTAGAGGCAGAAGATTTACAGACATGACTGCGATATTGGGTAGTAAAACAGAAAAAAGAATAGGTAAAGGTCGAGTCATTAATACAAAAAATGTATGTTTAGTGTGTAAAGACGATTCTGTTACTATTACGGCAAAATCATCAAACTTTATCATTAAGACTCAAGGTATAGCTTTAAGTTCTGGTAATGTAGATAAGCAAATAAGAGTAAGAAACACTCGCTCTGGTAATATAATTAGAGCTAAAGTTACCGCTATCAATCAAGTCGCTATTCACTTATAATTTTATTTGTATTTTTTACTTAAGTTATTTAAATATTTGCCGATATAATCTTACAAGAAGATTTAAAAATTAAATTTTGCCGCAGGGTAATATTATGACTATAAATATCAACAACTTGAACAAACAGGTTCAAGTTAGCCAAAATAAACAAACACAAATACAGCAGCAGTCTGCTCAGTCTACTGGTGCACAAACAAAACAGGTCAATCAAGATTCTGTGTCTCTTACTCCACAGGCACAACAATTGAGTGGACTGCAGAAAAAAGCTAATGATGCACCTGCAGTTGATCAAAAAAAGGTTGATGAGTTGAAAAAAGCGATAACTGCTGGGGATTATAAAGTTGATTCACAAAAACTTGCCGCAAGCATTGCTAACTTTGAGTTTGATTTAATTTGAATTAAGTGAAGTACTAGGTGATAATTATTTCACTTTTTCGTAAGAGTGTTATCACTAAAAGGCGTCATTATGTCTGCTTCTGCCCAATCAAAAGAATTATTTGCCCAACAGTTTGCTCAACTGCAAGAGCTTGAGCAAATAATTGCTGATGAAAAACTTGTATTACAGCAACACCAACCAGATGCCTTATTAGAAATCAGCAACAAAAAGAATACACTTTTAGTTGCTATTCAAACCTTAGATCAACAAATAAGTGTTAACCAAGGTTTTGCTCAAGATAAAGCTGCAGGTTTTCTCACACAAGAATTAGCAGATATTGAAGAACTTCTAAAACGCTGCCAACAAAAAAACCATGTTAATGGTCAAATTATTGCGCAATCACAGTTAGCAGTTGAGCGCATGAAAACTAGCTTATTGGAAAGCCATAATAAAACATCTATCACTTATGATAGTAAAGGTAAAAAGAATGGTGGTTTAAGTAGTATCGGATTAAAAGCATAACTAAGCTTTTCAGCTTGTATCTATTTACTTATCTATAGTAATTCTACAATAGGATTATTGCATTAACTAAGCAGTCAAAGTGATAGTAAATTAAAAGTACTTAACGTCTTTAATTTCTTTGCGGTTCAAACTTGCCTGATATATTTCATATACATCTTTAAAGTCTAATTGTAATTCAGTGGTATAGGTATCACCCACAGGATAACTTTTGACAACTTTAGCACCTCGAATCAAACCTTGTACCGATGCAGCCAATTGTTGATTACTGATTAACATATCTGCCATCGTTGTTTTACTATTAACTTGCTGACCATAAACTTGTTCTGCAAGTTCAACATAAGCGGCAATTTTTGACGCTTTAATGGCCATTAGCATCCGTTGAGTTTCATGCTTTGATTTTTGCAAACTGATAGGCGCATATCCAATGCCTCGAATAATGGGATAAGCTTTTGGTTCAACTGCTTGCCACTGCACATGTTTATCTAATACCGAAGAACAAGCAGAAATAGCCAATAGGCTAACGGTTGTAAATAGAATTTTTATTAATGTATTTTTCATATTAAAACCTAATATATAAACTCAACACGGTTATACCAAGCGGACAAAAATTTTTTATAGCTTACCCAAGCAGGAGCTAATTTCATCATTCTTAATAACAGCATTTACCACGAAATAATTAAGCAACTTCCCTGTTTAATTATTACGGTTAATTTTGAATTTCAACAGCACGTTGATTTTCAATTAGCATTGTGTCACTACGAATGATCATTCCATCTTTAATTTTAACATTCTCACTATGGCTTTTTTCTTCACCTAGTGCCCATTTAGGGATAAAAGATTGCGCTGTAGCAACGACGACTCTTGATTGAATACCTATCATTCGGGCATTAACAAGAATGCCATTTTCTTGTTCCATCATAGTACCCGCCACTACATAGTCAATAATCTGACGTTCAGGCAGTTCTTTCCAGTCACGACTAAAAATGTAATCACCTTCTTTTGTCACTCTAATATGACCAGTCGTTTTAAAATCAATAACCACAAGCCCATGACGTTGTAATTCATGTACAAAGTTTTCAGCTATTTGATTTCCTAACCAGTTTGTTGATTCAAGATCTTTAAGGTTTACAAAGGAAGTGACCGCAACCGGTGTTTTAGCATTAACAAAGGCACTACTTTCAAGCATTTGATACGCAAGGCCTTTAACCACATCATTAATCGCATGTTTTGGTAGATTAAAACTATCTATCTCACCTTTAGCAACTTGCATTGATTTATAAAAATTATCATCTTCTTCTTCCATTAAACTACTACAAGATAAAAGTGTTGGTATAATTAATGGTATAAGCCACTGTTTCATGGTGTTCCCCTGCAAATCAGCAATTTGGTTACATATAAAAGATGCAACGATACTAATATTCTTATTTCTTAAATCATTTAATTAAATCAATGCACATTTCAAGCCAAGTAACGACAACAGCCTTTTTATTTAAAACACATTAGCAGGCACACTTCATGCATATCTAAATAGAAAGGATATTTCTTTTATCACCTATCCTATAGCTAATTTGCTTTTATGAGAGAATTTATGCGCAATATGACCAAAAAACTTGCCTTAATGATTAGTCTAACTTTAACCACTTTTGCTTGTAATGCTCAATGGTATGAAGCACAAGGGCACGCATCTATTGACCGTAGTACAGTTGAGATCGCTCGCACTAAAGCAATGGAAAATGCATTAAAAAAAGCATTACTTGTTGCAGGTGCCAGTGTTTCAAGTATTCAGCAGGTTGTTAATGGTTTACTAACGCAAGATCAACTTAGTATTCGTGCTAGTGGCAGCGTAAATTCTATCGAGCTTATTGATGAAATACACAGTAATAATATGATAAGTGTAACGATACGCGCTGATATTTTTCCACAAGAAAAAAAGTGTTTCGCCCTCGATTTTAAGAAGTCCATATTACTAACAAAAAGTCATTTAAAATACCGAGAACAAGCAAATATAGGAAACATTTATCAGCTAGATTCTGCAACTATTAGATTGCTCAATAAAAAATTACAATCACAAAGTAATTATAGTGCGAGTAAAGCATTATTAAAAAGCTCAACACAATTCTCCCGTTTAAATGCTAGCTTCAATGAAGAAAAAATAAAGCAGCTTTCAATATCACTTGCTGATACAACAGACAGCCAATACATACTTTTTAGTGAAATTAATGATATATCTTTTGAGCAACAACGAAGTAATAGTTGGAAGGTTTGGGAGCAAGGTACCTACCCTAGAAATTTTGATTTTACTCTCTATTTATACAGTGGTGTAAATGGTGAACTTATTTGGCAAGAAAATTACCAAAACACTGATATTTGGGACTTTAATAAACGAAAGAGTATTGATGTCAACAGCACTATATTTTGGCAAAGTAAGTACGGTAATATGATAAGTTCGCTACTTGATCGTATGGTAAGCGATATTGATGAAAATATTATGTGTGAACCAAGTGAAGGTAAAATACTACAAGTGAAAGGAAACCAGATAATGATCAACTTAGGTCGTCATCATGGCGTAAAAGTTGGTGATGAGTTTACGCTTTTACATAGTAATAATTTCACAAACACTCAAGGTAAAACTTACGCGGGTTATAACGTTAGTCCTTTTAAAGTTAAAGTAACTAAAGTAACAAAACAAAGTGCTACGGCAGCAACGATAGATAATAGCTTATTAGGTAACATTCAAATAAACGATTTAGCCGTTCGGTATTAAAGGCTATCGAACTGTTGATATTTCCTTAGCGACTTTTAAATACTTATACCTGTCTCTTATACACATCTCCGAGCCCACGAGACGTAGAGGAATCTCG
>CAJXUT010000255.1 GCA_913061365.1 uncultured Colwellia sp. | reverse complement strand
ACGAGATTCCTCTACGTCTCGTGGGCTCGGAGATGTGTATAAGAGACAGGATCTAAATAAATTAACTTATTTTGTATTAAAACCACGGTAACTCCCCATTCTAACTAGCAAAAAGTACTCAGGTCAGTATAATATGCGTGCTTAATATTGTTGTCATAATTGTGACGTAATTTTAAGCCGTAAGTAATCAATCAAACTGTATAATTTTTTGTTCCACTTAACGATGAGTAATAGCGACTTAAGTGAATAAATAATTGTACAGATTGATTAATATAAATAAGTAAAATATTAAGGAAACATAGTAAATGTTTAATCCAGTAACTAAAAAATTTCAATTCGGTAAACATACCGTAACGCTTGAAACGGGTAACATTGCTCGTCAAGCATCTGCAGCTGTTATGGCTAGCATGGACGATACTTGCGTACTTGTATCAGTTGTAGCAAAAAAAGAAGCTAAACCAGGTCAAGATTTTTTCCCATTAACAGTTAACTATCAAGAGCGTACTTACGCAGCGGGTAAAATCCCAGGTAGTTTCTTTAAACGTGAAGGTCGCCCTTCAGAAGAAGAAACACTTATCGCACGTTTAATTGACCGTCCAATTCGTCCGTTATTCCCAGAAGGTTTCACTAACGAAGTTCAAGTAATCATCACAGTTGTTTCTGTTAATCCTGAAATTGCCCCTGATATTATTTCATTAATTGGTACTTCTGCTGCACTTGCTATTGCTGGTGTACCATTTAGTGGTCCTGTTGGTGCTGCACGTGTTGGTTATACTGAAGGCCAATATATTCTTAACCCGCTTCAATCTGAATTACCAACAAGCCAATTAGACTTAGTTGTTTCAGGTACTGACTCTGCTGTATTAATGGTTGAATCAGAAGCAGATGTATTATCTGAAGAAGTAATGCTTGGTGCTGTAGTTTATGGCCATGAGCAAATGCAAGTTGCAGTAAATGCAATTAAAGAATTTAAAACTGAAGTAAATACACCTGCATGGGATTGGACTGCTCCAGAGAAAAATGCTGAGCTTGTTGCTAAAATTGCTGAGCTTTCTGAAGCGCAAGTGAACGAAGCATACCAAATTACTGAAAAAGCAGTTCGTTATGAAAAAATTGCTGAAATTCGTAATGGTGTAGTTGAACAATTATTAGCAGCTGATGAAGAACTTGACGTTCAAGAAGCTAAAGATTTATTCCACGACTTAGAAAAAACGGTAGTTCGTGGTCGAATCACACAAGGTTCACCACGTATTGATGGTCGTGATCCTGAGTCAATTCGTGCATTAGACGTAATGACTGGTGTGTTACCACGTACTCACGGCTCTGCTGTATTTACTCGTGGTGAAACGCAAGCATTAGTTACTGCTACGCTTGGTACTCAACGTGATGCACAACGTATTGATAGCATTTTAGGTGAAAAAACTGATGCATTTATGCTTCACTATAACTTCCCTCCATACTGTGTTGGTGAAACAGGTTTTGTTGGTTCACCTAAGCGTCGTGAAATCGGCCATGGTCGTTTAGCGAAACGCGGCATGTTAGCAGTTATGCCAACGGTTGAAGAATTCCCATACGCAGTTCGTGTTGTGTCTGAAATTACTGAATCAAATGGTTCATCTTCAATGGCTTCTGTTTGTGGTACTTCATTAGCACTAATGGATGCGGGTGTTCCAATTAAGGCGTCTGTTGCCGGTATTGCAATGGGCCTTGTTAAAGAAGGTGAAGACTTTGTAGTGCTTAGCGATATCTTAGGTGATGAAGATCACTTAGGCGATATGGACTTTAAAGTTGCTGGTACAACTGGCGGTATCACTGCATTACAAATGGATATCAAAATTGAAGGTATCACACAAGAAATCATGCAAATTGCTTTAAACCAAGCAAAAGCTGCTCGTACCCATATCTTATCTGTAATGGATGAAGCTATTGCAGGTCACAGAGAAGAGATTTCTGAGTTTGCTCCACGTATTCACAAGCTTAAAGTTAGCCAAGATAAAATTCGTGATATTATCGGTAAAGGTGGTGCAACTATTCGCCAACTTACTGAAGAAACGGGTACTACGATTGAAATCGATGATGATGGTACAGTTAAAATTGCTGCAACATCAGGCGAACAAGCACAAGATGCAATTAACCGTATTAAAGCATTAACGGCTGAAATTGAAGTAGGTACACTTTACACTGGTAAAGTTGTTCGTATCGTAGATTTTGGTGCTTTTGTTAATGTATTACCAGGTAAAGATGGTTTAGTACATATTTCACAAATCTCTGAAGAGCGTGTTAACAATGTAAGTGACGTGCTTAAAGAAGGTCAAGAAGTGAAAGTTAAAGTACTAGAAGTTGATCGCCAAGGCCGCGTTCGTTTAAGTATTAAAGAAGCACTAGAAAAGCCAGCAGCAGAAGCACCAGCAGCTGAGTAATAGTTTTTATACCGACTAAATCATTTACAATTTAGTCTAATAAAAAGGAGCCTTATGGCTCCTTTTTTGTTTGAAATCGAGTACAATCGAAAAGACACAAACTTTAAATGAATATTTGTTAAGGCGTTTTAGTGAAACTATTTTATAAACCGATAATACTAGTTATAACTTTGAGTATTACTTTACTTACACAGGGCTGTGTATCACTAAATGAGCCTAAATCTTCTAGTTCTGCTGTAGTAAGTCAGCTGGTTATTGCAGAGCCTTTAGCAATCAACTTTAAAAGTGAAATAGCGATAGCCCGTTATTCTGAAGTGCTTAATAAGGTAAAAATATCAGATGAGCAAAAAGCTCAACTTCTTTATGAGCGAGGGGTAGCTTATGATAATGTGGGTCTAAGATCATTAGCACGGTATGATTTTACTCAGGCTATAAAGCTACAACCAACCTTAACAGATGCTTATAATTTTTTAGGTATACACTTTACGCAATTAAAAGAGTTTGATGAAGCCTATCAAAAATTTGATGCCGTTTTAGAGTTATCACCTGAACATGAATATGCACATTTAAACAGGGGAATAGCACTTTATTATGGCGATCGACCTGAATTAGCCGCGCAAGACTTTATTAACTTTCACTATAAACAAAGCGATGATCCTTATCGTTTACTATGGCTTTACTTAGCTGAATACGAAGTTGATCCTATATTAGCTCAGCAAAAATTAAAGCAAAGAGCTAAAAATGTTAATGAACGTACTTGGGCAAAACAAATCATTTACTTATTGTTAGGCGATATTAGCCAAACAGAATTTATAGGTGATTTAACGATTGATATTAACTCAAGTAAAGAATTAACTGACAGACTTTGTGAAGCCTATTTTTATTTAGGTAAGCATAATCAAAATCAGCATAACTTGGGAGCTGCAGCAAACTTTTTTAAACTATCGCTAAGCACCAATGTTTATGAGTTTATTGAACATAGATACGCTAGGTTAGAGTTAGAGTTGATGCGAACTAAAAAAGCAGTAAGTATTAAACAAAAAGATCAGTCTTAATATCTTTTGGTATGACTAAAAAAAACTTAATAATGATGGGTTTGTCGGTTTTCCTTTTAACAGGATTATCAACAAGCTCATTTTTTTTGCAAAACACATTATCTCGCATCATTGAAAATAATGAGCAAACACCTAGCCAGTTAAATTTTGCCTTAACGCACAACAATACAATTGCCTTGTTTCATGTGTGGCAGCAGGCTGAGTATGGCAGTGAAAAATGGCGAGATATAAGTAAAAAATTAGCGAACACCGAAGGAGAAGTAGCTTATCAATTAGCTGAGTTTTATTTAGAAAAAAAGCATAGAGATAAAAACATAGCCATTAATAGTGAACAAGCAATATTATGGTATCAACAAGCCATTAGGCTGAATTATTTTAAGGCATTTGTTAGGCTCGCACGTTTGTACTTTTCTCAGGGGGATATTTTAAAGGCACAAGCGTTACTTGATAGGTTACCGTTAAATAAGCTAATTCAAAATGAAAACAATACCGCTGTATTTGCCATTGTTTTGATGATAGAGATTGCGATAAACAAAGGAGATGTTGCCGTAATCCGTACATTGTTAACTCAATACTCATTATTATTACAACGAAATGAAATTGGCATATCATTGCTGAGTAAAGCGGCTAAATACCGAGTATTAGTATCTCTAGATGAAGGCCGAATTAATGATGATCAAAATGCAAAGCACTGTCCAAATAGCATACAAGTATTTGCTACAACGTTAGCGCATTTAGAGCAAGCAGAACAAACTGTGAAAGAGTTGGCAAAACAGCCACTAAATAATGCAGTTTGCTTTTTACCTGTCAGGTATATCCCGTTTTCTTCTTTGTCTTGTTCATCTGATAAACAAAGTGCAATTTTGTGTGATGAAAGTGAACTTGATGACATAGCGGCTTCAGTTCCTAGTCGCTATATTGCGATGATGCTACCTAAAGGCGGAGCAAATGTTCATTTTGGTATGTTGTAT
Organism: uncultured Colwellia sp.; assembly: GCA_913061365.1. GTDB lineage: Bacteria > Pseudomonadota > Gammaproteobacteria > Enterobacterales > Alteromonadaceae > Colwellia. The sequence goes on along the minus strand of CAJXUT010000255.1, from coordinate 748 downwards.
TTTGATGCTCAAGATAATGTTGATGTTATAGCACATGAAATAAGTCATTTACTGGGGTTTATTGATGAATACCCCTTAACTGAGGGTCATGTCAAATGTCTCGCTAGTCAAGAAGAAGCGTTTTCACAAAATATTGCCGTATTACAAAATGCTTATCATGGTAAGCGTAGTATTATTCGAAATGAGGTACTAAAGCAATTACCGTGGAGAAACCTAATCAAAGAGACTACGCCTATTTTACACGCGGTAGATCATAACTCACAAAATGATCAACACTGGCAACTAGGCACTTCAAATGCTTTCAAGAAGGAAGTCGGCTTATTTAAAGCAAAAACTTGTGATAAAAACTCTATCGAACAACAAAGTGCTATTAGTGCCTTTAAACCATTATTCAAACGAACCAAACTTGAATACAATCAAGTTGATTTTCCTTCTCCATACTTAACATTGCTAGATAAACACCTTGAGCAATTTAGAATGCCGAGCTTTCATTACAATATCGCGTTGGCGCATTATCAAAAGAACAATATCAAGCAAGCTAACTATTGGCTAACACAAGCGGCTAAATGGGAGTCTACTCACAGTAGAAAAGGTAAAGAAAGAGAAGGGCATTTTTAATTAATATGGCTATCGGAATTACTGCGTTCATTTAAAAGTAAATTGAAATGTTAATTTATGTCATTAGAAATAGAGATAATAGCTGTCTCTTATACACATCTCCGAGCCCACGAGACGTAGAGGAATCTCG
>CAJXUT010000254.1 GCA_913061365.1 uncultured Colwellia sp. | reverse complement strand
GTGCCATCTTTAATGATGATCTGACCTTCAGCAGCGATGTTACCTGCTTTTTTAGCTGCTTTTGCTTGGCCGTTCTTACGCATGTTTTCAATCGCAAGTTCCATGTCGCCGTCAGCTTCTTGTAACGCTTTTTTACAATCCATCATGCCCGCAGCAGTGCGTTCACGAAGTTCTTTAACCATTGCAGCAGTAATTGCCATGAGTTAATTCCTCTGTTTTCAGTTATCCCCGTATACCAGTCTTTTGTAATATCACAGCAAGGTTACGTGAATAAATAGTAAATTAGGTGTCATAAAAGCACTGTTCTAACTATAATTTTTCGAACTATAGAACGTACTAACAATGCTTTTATGATTAAACGAAATGTCTTACTTAACTACATTACTTTTTAGTAAATGTAATTATTCAGCTTCAACAAAACCGTCTTTTTCAGCTTGTACTACGATGTTTTGCTCGCGACCAGAAATCACAGCATTAGCAATAGCGTCACAGTATAAAGTTACAGCGCGGATTGCATCATCGTTACCTGGAACAATGTAGTCAATGTTGTCAGGGTTTGAGTTAGTATCAACAACAGAAATTACTGGGATACCTAAGTTGTTTGCTTCTTTAATAGCAATATGTTCGTGATCTGCATCGATGATAAAGATAGCATCAGGTAAACCACCCATGTTCTTAATACCACCTAAGCTTTTATCAAGCTTTTCCATTTCACGAGTACGCATTAACGCTTCTTTTTTAGTTAGTGCTTCAAAAGTACCGTCAGTGCTTTGAGACTCAAGATCTTTTAAACGTTTGATTGATTGACGAACTGTTTTCCAGTTAGTCAACATACCACCTAACCAACGGTGATTAACGAAAAATTGATCAGATTTGATCGCAGCGTCTTTAATTGCATCACTTGCAGCACGTTTAGTACCAACAAATAAAACTTTACCTTTTTTCGAAGAAACATTGTTAATGAAAGCAAGTGCTTCATTGAACATTGGAACAGTTTGTTCAAGGTTAATGATATGAACTTTATCACGAGCACCAAAAATGAATGGCTTCATTTTTGGATTCCAGTAACGAGTTTTGTGACCGAAATGAACACCAGCTTTAAGCATATCGCGCATTGAAACGTTTGACATTTAAATTTCCTTTATGGGGTTAAGCGTTCATACACCCAATATACACGACCCTTTTGCTGCCATTTCGCATTAATAGCAAAACGTTAATCAGCTGAGCACCCCGGTATACCTTTAATAGATGTATGTGAGTTTATAATAATATCAATTTATCTTTCATAATTATAAAAGCATAAATTGACCGATTTAATTGGCGCTAAAACAAGTAATATGACTTTATAAATCTAAAGATAAAAGCAATCACAAATAACTAAAATTTCAGCGCCGCACTTTATACCATAAAATAGATTTTTTAACCAGAAGAATATTTAACTGGGCTATTGCACAATATCGCTGTAAAATCTCATTTATATGAAGTAGATTTTAAACAAACCTCAACTATTTTAGGTAGATAATGACAACACCCATACAATCCGCACAGTTATTTTTTCTTTATGACAATCATTGTCCTTGGAGTTACGTGGTAACACCGCTTGTTAATGAAATCACTGCTGCTTTTCCTGATCTAGAATTACATTTACTGCACGCGGCTTATTTCGATGGCAAGAGTGATAGCAGTATCACGAGTAAAAAAGCTGAAATAGCACAAGTAGAAGAACTAGCTAATAAACGCTTCTCAAATAATTACAAAGAGTTACTTAGCCAAAATGCCAACTCAACCATATCGGCTAATTTAATGACTTGGGCTCAGCATAAAACGCCTGATTTAGCCTTACCACTACTTAATGCCTTACAAAATGCACATTTTGAGCTAGGTAATAAATTAGCAGAGCAATCAGATTTTGATGAAGTTATAGCAACACTGAAAATGTCACCACCTGCTAAAATTTTTAAGGATAAACTAAGTAAAGACACCTTAATGCAATTAGAAGAAATATTTTCTTTACAAGAAATAATAAATACTGAAGCTATTCCAGCATTACTATTGGCTATTGATGACAAATTGATTTTACTTAATCATAATTTCTATTTAACCGAGCCAAAAGCAATTATTGACGCTGTTCAATTAGAATTTAATCAACACACCTAAACCTATAAAGTAAAGAGAATATCATGGCCATACAAATTAAAAGCCAAGAAGAAATTGCCAAAATGCGAATTGCTGGTCAGCTAGCTTGCGATGTACTAGAGATGATTGCCCCGCATGTTAAAGCAGGCATAACAACAGATGAACTAAATACCCTGTGTGCTGAATATACTGAAAAGGTACAAAATGCTATTTCAGCTCCGCTAAATTATCATGGTTTTCCAAAGTCAATTTGTACCTCTGTTAATTATGTAGTTTGTCATGGTATTCCTGACAGTACTAAATTAATTGATGGAGATATTATTAATATTGATATCACCGTAATTAAAGATGGTTACCATGGCGATACCAGTAAAATGTTTTTAATTGGTGACGTTTCCCCTGAAGACAATCGCTTATGTCGCTTAGCACAAGAATCTTTATATGTAGGGTTAAAGAAAGTTAAACCTGGTGCTACCTTTGGTGAAATTGGTGCTGCCATTCAAAAATTTATCAAAAGTAAAGGTCGCTACAGTATTGTAAAAGATTATTGTGGTCACGGTATTGGTAAAGAATTTCACGAAGAACCTCAAATTGTGCATTACAAGAACAATGATAAAACTAAAATGCTTGAAGGCATGTGTTTTACTATAGAGCCGATGATCAATTTAGGTAAAGCAACTACGATTTTAGATAAAAAAGATAACTGGACTGTATATACCAGCGACAATAAAAATTCAGCTCAATGGGAACACACCATTGTAGTCACTAAAACAGGCTGTGAAATTTTAACTTTACGTGAAGAAGAAACGATAAGCCGACTGCTTCATAATTAGTAAGTATAAGCATAAAATTTTATCCTAAATTCATCTACGTGTAGCAAAAATCAATAAGGTAAAAAGGTATACATTTGACTAATCATCCATTGAACAATCATATAGTTCCCGCGCATTTTATTGAGGCTTTAGCAATAACTGCAGATCAGTTGTCTAGTAAAGATATTTGCCAATTAACCACAGACTTTAACAATTGGGTAAAAGAAGCTTTTGCTGATAACGATGTTAATGACTTATTAGTTGCCAGAGCAGCTTTCGTTGATGCTACTTTAAGTAAGCTTTGGTGCCAACATCATTTAGATGAATTTCAAATCAGTTTAATTGCCGTTGGCGGTTATGGTCGAGGTGAACTCCACCCCTATTCTGATGTTGACATTTTACTGCTTACACAAAAAACAATAGACACTGAATTAGAAGAAAAAATATCAAGTTTTGTTACCCAACTTTGGGATATAAAACTAGATATAGGTCATAGCGTAAGATCAATACAAGAGTGCTTGAAACAAGCGATTAACGATATTACTGTTGTGACCAATTTAATGGAAATGCGTCAAGTAGCGGGTAATGAAACACTTATTCAACAGCTTCTCCCCCTGCTTAATGAAGATGAGTTTTGGACTTCTGAAAAATTCTTTATCGCTAAACGTGAAGAACAAGAAAAACGCCATCTACAATATCATGGTGCAGCCTATACGCTTGAGCCAAATATTAAAGCTAGCCCTGGCGGTCTTCGAGATTTACAAACCATAGCTTGGGTCGCAAAACGTCACTTTCAAGCGGATTCATTAGAAGAGTTAGTGCAACACAACTACCTGTTTCCAAATGAACTATCAGAGCTACTTGAAACACAAGATTATTTATGGCGAATGCGCTTTGCTCTGCACTTTGTTGCAAAGCGAAATGAAAACCGCTTATTATTTGATTATCAAACAGATGTTGCCAAAATGATGGGTTTTGGTGATGAAGGTAAAGCGCCTGTTGAACGTATGATGAAACGGTATTTTAGAATAATAGCCCGTGTTGGCGAACTAAATAATATTTTATTACAACGCTTTAAACAGGAAATAATACAAGACTCTGAGCAAACGATTAGTATTACCATTAATAAAGACTTTGAATTAACAGATAAGTTAATTAATACCACCAATGACAGAATTTTTATGCGTTCAGTAAAAATTCTCGAAATGTTTTTAATTATAGCGCAAGAGCCAAGCATAAAAGGCATCCACTCTCATACCTTGCGTTTGATGCGTAATGCACGCCGTCGTTTAATTTCAGGCTTGCTTGATTACGCTCAATGTCGTCAAATTTTTATGGCTATTATTAAGCATCCTCGAGGTTTAGGCTTAGCATTCAATTTGATGCATAAACACGGTATTATCGGCTCATATTTACCTTCATGGCGTAACATTGTTGGACAAATGCAATTCGACTTATTCCATGCTTATTCGGTAGATGAACATAGTTACCGTGTGGTGAAGAATCTTTATCAGTTTAGTCAAAAAGAACATAACCATAAGTTTCCTTTGTGCAGTAAAATAATGCAAAGAGTTCGCAAACCTGAAGTATTATATTTAGCAGGGGTTTTTCATGATATTGCTAAAGGACGTGGTGGTGATCATGCAAAATTAGGAGCAGTCGATGCTTTAATGTTTTGTCAATCTCATCAGATGAGTAAGCATGATAGTAAAATGGTTTCATGGCTTGTCGAAACTCATCTATTAATGTCTGTAACTGCTCAACGTCGCGATATCAGTGATGAAAATGTTATTCGCGCTTTTGGTGAAATAGTTCGCGATGAGGCGCACCTTGATTATCTTTACTGTTTAACTGTGGCTGATATGCGCGCCACTAATGAAAGCCTATGGAATAGTTGGAAGGCAAACCTATTACAAGACTTATACTTTAATACGCTGCGTGCATTTCGTCGAGGCTTATCAAAACCAGTAGAAACACGCTCAAAAATAAGAGAGAATCAGCAACAAGCACTCGATATTTTAGCAGACACTGATGTTGCGGAAAGCGACTTAAGATCGCTATGGCAAGAGTTCAGAGTGGATTATTTTTTACGGTATTCACCTGAACAAATTGCTCGACATTGCCAACGTATTATCGGGCATGATAGAAGCGAGCCTTTAGTGATTATTAGTGCTAAACCCTATCGAGGAGGCACAGAGGTATTTGTTTTTACTAAAGATAAAAAAAATATTTTTGCTAGTACAGTTGCTGTCTC
>CAJXUT010000253.1 GCA_913061365.1 uncultured Colwellia sp. | reverse complement strand
AGCGTCAGATGTGTATAAGAGACAGAAATAAAAGTATTAGGTACTGGTTGTGCAAAATGCACAAAAACAATGGAAGTCATTTCAAAAATAGCCGATGAGCTAAATATTGATGTCAATGTGGTGAAGGAAAGCGATCTTGAAGTCATTATGGGTTACGGCGTAATGAGCACGCCTGCAGTAATCATTGATGAAGTTAATGTACATAGTGGCTCGATTCCACATCGCCAAGATATTGAAGCCTGGTTAAAAGCTTAAATCACAAACAGCTTTTAGCGATTATTAACTAAAGTAACTTATGTTTAGTTATTTTAGTTTTCTCTTTAAAAATTTTCACTCTATTTAGGATAAGTTTATGACAATTAAAATTGGTATTAACGGCTTTGGTCGTATGGGCCGTTTATCAATGAGAGCAGCGTTCGATTGGGATGACATTGAAATTATTCACATTAATGATCCCGCAGGTAATGCTGAAACACTTGCTCACTTAATGACCTTTGATTCAATACATGGCCGTTGGCATCATGAAGCAACACATGATGGCGATAATATGATGATTAATGGTAAAGCTATCCCCTGCACTCAAAAAGTTGCGACAAGTGATCTAGATTGGTCTCAATGTGATGTGGTTATTGAAGCCTCTGGTAAAATTAAAACCAAAGCATTATTACAAGCTTACATAGATCAAGGCGTAAAACGTGTTGTTGTTACCGCGCCTGTCAAAGAAGACGGCGTATTAAATGTTGTTGTCGGTGTCAATGAAGGTTTATACGACAAAACTATTCACCCAATTGTAACAGCAGCCTCTTGTACCACGAACTGTTTAGCTCCTGTAGTTAAAGTGCTGCACGAAAAAATTGGTATTAAGCATGGTTCAATGACCACCATTCATGACATAACCAATACACAAACCATATTAGATGCTCCCCATGCTGATTTACGTAGAGCAAGGGCTTGTGGTATGAGTTTAATTCCAACTACAACAGGCTCTGCTACCGCTATCACCCATATTTTTCCTGAGTTACAAGGGAAATTAAATGGCCACGCGATTCGTGTTCCTTTAGCTAATGCATCTATCACTGATTGTGTCTTTGAAATGTCGCAAGAGACAAGTGTTGAAGAAGTAAATAAGCTACTTAAAGAGGCTGCTGCAAACGAGCTCAACGGCATATTAGGATTTGAAGAGCGTCCATTGGTGTCAATTGATTACAGAACAGATCCACGTTCAAGCATTATCGATGCACTATCAACCATGGTGGTTAATAACACGCAAGTAAAACTTTATGTTTGGTATGACAACGAATGGGGTTATGCCAATAGAACGGCTGAATTAGCCCGCATGGTTGGCTTATCAGATAAAGATTAATAACTCATGGGACTTTCATCGCCAAAAGTATTATCGCTACAGCTATCTAAACAAATAAAGCAGTATTTGGTAATTACGGGTAACTATTGGGCTTTCACATTAACTGATGGCGCATTACGCATGCTAGTAGTGCTGTATTTTCATCAGTTAGGATACAGCCCTTTAAACATAGCCATGCTTTTTCTCTTTTATGAAGTTTTTGGGGTAATCACTAATCTTATAGGAGGCTGGCTAGGGGCTCGACTTGGTTTAAATAAAACCATGAATATAGGTTTAGCTCTACAAATAGTCGCACTAAGCATGCTTACTATACCCGCGGATATGTTAACCGTTACCTATGTGATGGCTGCACAAGCGTTATCAGGTATAGCTAAAGATCTAAATAAAATGAGTGCTAAAAGCTCCATCAAGTTACTCGTTCCTAAAGAAAATGAGGGGAAGCTTTACCAATGGGTTGCTGTCCTTACAGGCTCTAAAAATACGTTAAAAGGAATAGGCTTTTTTCTGGGTGGTTTATTATTAACAATACTCGGATTTAAAGGCGCAATAATATTGATGGCTTCGCTATTAACGATAGTGTGGTTATTTAGTTTATTCGCATTAAAAGATGACTTAGGTAAAACAAAATATAAGCCTAAATTTACTGATATTTTATCTAAAAGCTCATCAATTAATATTTTATCGGCCGCGCGATTATTCTTATTTGGCGCAAGGGATGTATGGTTTGTTGTTGCACTTCCTGTTTTTTTAGCGGTAAATTTTCATTGGGATCATTGGTGGGTTGGCGGTTTTATGGCAAGTTGGATAATTGGCTATGGAATAGTTCAGTCTGTTGCCCCTTATATCACAGGGAAAGAGCCCACTGGAAAAGCAGCGTTTTTTTGGGCAAGCTATTTAATGCTAATACCCGTCGCTATTGCGCTAACATTACATTTTGATTTTTACATTCAAGCCTCACTTATTGGTGGGCTGCTGATTTTTGGTGGCGTTTTTGCTATCAATTCTTCTTTGCATAGTTATCTTATTGTCAGCTATGCAGACAGTGAAGGCGTATCCCTTGATGTCGGCTTTTACTATATGGCAAATGCAATGGGCAGATTAATAGGGACATTGCTTTCAGGTTGGGTATATCAAGAATATGGCTTAGCAAGTTGCTTATGGATATCTGCATTATTTTTAGCATTAACAGCTATTATTTCAACAAAATTACCAAGCGATGGTATTAAAATTTAAAGGCTACTAAGTATAGTAATAAAATTTGCTCTATTATTAACTAAAGTTTTTAACTAATTTAGATTTGTTAGTATTTATTCGCTAAGAAGTCATTATTTATTTTGCTCAAGGATGAGTAAAAATCTGGGTTATATATAAACATATTTGTTTCTACCACTAGATTTGGCTTCATATAATGCTATATCTGCTTTTTTAAGTAGATCATGAATATTGTTCTCATCTACTAATGTCACCAAGCCAATACTAACGGTTATTTTTATTATCTCATCCGCTGATACTATTTGTAATTTTTCAATATTTTCTATTATACGTTCCGCAAAAAACTTTGCGCCTTCAATGCTAGTATCTTGTAATAAAATAGAAAACTCTTCACCGCCAATACGGCCAAACAAATCACTACTTCTTAATGTTTTTTCAATCGTTTTTGTAAACTCTTTTAAGACTAAATCACCCACATGATGGCCATATTTATCATTAATACCTTTAAACTGATCTAAATCAAGCATAAGTAAATGTAATGGCGTTCTATTGCGCATTGCAATGTTGAAATATTTTTTTCCTTGATTAAAAAAATATCCCCGGTTATTGATACCGGTAAGTGGATCAGTATGTGCCAAAACTTTAAGTTTTCTATTAGCATTTTTTAAATTAATTGTTCTTTCTTTTACTTCTTTATCTAATTTGAAGTTATAAGCATCTAACGTTCTGTTCAGTTTTTTTATGTAGAGTAATCTAAAAATTAACAATATAAAGCCGAGTATAGTGCCGTAAATAATTAACGCATATTTTTGAAATACATCAACAAAGGCGGTTTCATGAGATTTATAAGGTGAAATATGCATTTTTTTTAGCAAAGCATGCACCACAGTATAATCCAGCGGTACTGTCCACTCATCCGCTTTCATTTGTTTAAAAACTTTATGTTCAGATGAAATCTCAAGAAGCGCCGATAAAACATCATTGGCTAATTTATTTGAAGTATGTTCGAGCTTTGAAAAAGGCCATTCAGGGTAAAGCTTAGTACTTACAACATAAGGAAAGCCCATATGAGATTGAGCATTAATGATTTTAACATCAGATAACTTAATTTTTTCTTCACTTACCATTCGTTCAAGTATATCTGTTCGAATAGTACCTGATTCAACATATCCTTTTAATACCGCTTCAACTACAGTTTTATGGGTTTGTAAAAAAGTTAACTGAATATCATCTTTGCTTATTCCATGATTAACAAGCTCTTCGTAAGCCATAAGCCAGCCACCAAAAGAGTGTTCATCAACAGCAGCAAATGTTTTTCCATTTATATCTTCGATATTTTTAATATTTTGATTATCACTTTTGGTAAAAATAACCCCACCAAATTCATTAAATTTATTTTGAGTCGAATTATTACTATTCAAAAGTGTTGCAATACGCGAAGCGCCGTATGTATGTTCAAGTTGTACGTAATATAGAGCATTTGTAATAAAAAAATCTATTTTACTCTCTGCAACACTTTTACTCAGTTGTTCGCCATCTAAGGGCACCAAAGTAAAATAGTATTTATCAAGTTTAGTATCTAAATATTGAGTTAAAGGTGCCCAGCGTTTTATCGCTGCTTCAATTCCACGTTTTGCAAGTACCCCTATTTTAATTTCTGTTCTGTTTAAATTTAATGGATCGACAAAGCCATTTAATGAGCCTACCTCTTCTATCATGTTTCCTAGGCGAAAAATTTCTGCAATGTGATTGAATTTGTTTATGCTTATATGGCCGAAATCAATGCCTTCGATTAAGGCCAACTTCTTTAAAACTTGTCCTTCGTATATAAGGCTCTCAAGGGATTTGTTCTGGGTATTATATTTTTCAAAAATTAGTTGAGCTGTTTTTTCAATGTTTTCGAAAGCCCAGAACCAACCTTTTTTAGACGCTGCATAAAACGTCTTAATGCGCTCAGGGGAATTTTTTACTTCTGCATCTGATGTAAATAAAATATCACCATAAAAATCATAGCCATAATCTTTTGGATCAAAAACTTTATATGGGATATTTTTCTTTGCTAAAAAAAATGGCTCATTAGAAAGGTAACTCGCCATAGCATCGGTATTACGTTCAATTAAATCAATATAATTAAAGGAATGTTTTTGTAGGATAAAATCATTTTCAGTTATGCCGTTAGAAAGTAACATTGACGTGATTGATGCAGAGCGTATTGCATCTGCAGTAACCATTATTTTCTTTCCATGAATATCTTTAATGGTTTTTAATGATGGGTTAGTCGTAACAAGAACTAAAGGTGAACTCTGATATAAAGCGCCTAGTGCTACGACTGGTTTGCCTTTATATCTTTCAATAAGTAATGAGGATTTACCTATACCAAAATTTGTTTTACCTGAAGTTACATCACTAATTGTATCAATAGAATGATCGAACTCTTTTATATTTACATCTAAATCAACTTCTTTATAAAAACCATTTTCATGGGCTATATAAAAACCAGCATATTGAAATTGGTGTTTCCACCCTAATTGCAGAGTAACTTTTTCCACACTAGTGCTTTGTGCCATTAACAGTGAAGGCAGTAAAAACAAGGTGAGTAATACCCTGTCTCTTATACACATCTGACGCTGCCGACGAAGAGGATAGTGTAGATC
>CAJXUT010000252.1 GCA_913061365.1 uncultured Colwellia sp. | reverse complement strand
CTATCCTCTTCGTCGGCAGCGTCAGATGTGTATAAGAGACAGTATTTACGCTTGCTACGAAGTTAAAATGATGCAATTATTATTTAACTTCAACTTATGTATGTTAATAAGAATAAAAAGTTTTGAAGTCATAAGAACAAATATAAGTATAAAAATGCTAAGCCACGCCAAAAAAGTTCAGTTGATACTTATTTGAGAATAAGTAAATAGTTCTTTTTTAGGCTTCTAGATTCGCTACAGGGGAAAACAAATGACATATAGCCCACGCAGGTTTTCTAAAAAACCTTTAGCTGTTGGTATTGCCACAGCACTTTCAATGACATTACTCGCGGCAAGTATTAATACTGCGCAAGCTGCAAAATGGGATTTTGGTGACGTTGAAGTGAGTTTCGATTCTACGTTTAGTCTAGGAACAAGCATACGAACTGAAAATCGCAATTGGGATAAAAATATTGCCATTGCTAACAATGTTAATAATGGTTTTGACTTTAGCAACTATAATGCGGTGACCAATGCAAACCCTGATAAATACACCATTTGGCAAGGAGCGGGTGGTTATTCAGCAAATGTTGATAATGGTAATTTAAACCATGATGCTGGAGAAGCCTTCTCTAAAATAATTAAAGGCACACATGAGTTAGATGTTCACTACGATGGTATGGGCGTATTTGTTCGTGGCATGTATTACTATGATTTTGCCATGATGGATAATAAGCGTGATTGGAGTAATCAAATAAGTGGTGCAATCAACGACCCTTGTGATGATAGTGAAGCAAAAGATCAAGTGTGTGCTGATGTTCGCTTACTTGATGCCTATGTTTACGGTAATTTTGATATTGGTGAAATGCCATTTTCAATCAGAGTAGGCCAACAAGTGATCAGTTGGGGCGAAAGTACATTAATTGGGCATGGTATTAGCGAAATTAACCCTGTAGATATCGCTCGCTTAAAAGCTCCAGGTGCTGAACTTAAAGAAGCTTTTATTCCATTTGGTGCGGTGTGGGCATCTTTAGGTATTACTGAGAACTTTAGTGTAGAAGCTTTTTATCAATATTCGTGGGAAAAAACAATTTTACCACCACCAGGAAGCTATTTTTCTACTAACGACTTTGCCGGTGACGGTGGCCATAATAATAATGTTCAGCTAGGCTTTTCAGGTAATCCTGATATTGATATCAATACTTTAATGGCTGGGCTTAATCAAATAGGTGACATGTTACGTTCTGGCGATCCTGCTTTGATGGCAGCCGCCCAAACTGCATATTTAGCTTACCCAACTAAAATTACCTTAAGAGCACCAGGTGCAGCAGCACAGCAAGATCCTGAAGATGGTGGTCAATATGGTTTAAGACTTTCTTGGTACGTGCCTGAGCTAAATGAAACAGAGTTTAGTCTTTATTATGTTAATTATCATAGTCGTAGACCTCTTTTCTCAGGACAAACAGCAAACTTTGGTGCCGCATCAGTTGGCGGGGATTTAGGTTATATTGCTGGTAATGCCATTACAGAAGAAAACCTTTATAGTTTAAGCACCTTTTCACAGGTAAAACTAGCATACCCAGAAGATATTAAAATGTATGCAATGAGTTTTAACACAACGGTGGGTGATACGGCCGTTGCCGGTGAAATTAGTTACCGTAAAGATGAACCCTTACAAATTGATGATGTAGAGTTGTTATATGCTGCTATGCCTCAACAATTGGCTAATACAGGACTTCCTGCATATGCCGCTTTAGATGGTATATCACAAATGGTTAGAGCTGATGGAACTAACTTTGGGCCAGGTGAGACTGCAAATGGTTTTGTTTTGTCTGATACGATACAGGCGCAAGTTACTTTAACTCACTTATTTGGTCCGACTTTAGGTGCTAGCCAATTTGTAGGCGTAGTTGAAGTAGGTGGTATTGATATTAGAGATATGCCAGACCCTGATGTTTTACGTTTAAATGGTCCAGCTACTTCAAGAAGCGGTAGTACATCTGGCTTAATGCTAGACGTGCAAGGTGGCTATGAAACCAACCCATTCCCAACTGACTTTGCTTGGGGCTATAAAGTGATTGCAAAACTTGATTATGCCAATGTGTTTTCAGGCATTAATATGAGTCCTCGTGTGGTATTTTCACATGATGTTAAAGGCATAACACCTGATCCATTATTTTTATTTATTGAAGATAGAAAGTCTGTCGCTCTGGGGTTAAGTTTTGATTACCAAAGTCGCTGGACTGCAGATATAAATTACAACAGCTTCTTTGACGGCGTTGGTACAACCAATCAAATTGAAGACCGCGATTATATCTCTTTAAGTATTAACTATTCAATTTAAGAAAAGGCAACAAATATGAAAATTCATATGAAAAAGAAGTCATTATTATTAGCGATATCGGTTGCCCTTGCTTCCAATAGTGTATTAGCAAAAATATCAACGAGTGATGCCGAAACATTAGGAAAAGAACTCACTCCTATGGGAGCTGTGCAAGCAGCCAATAAAGATGGTTCTATCCCTGAATGGACAGGTGGCATCACTAGTGCACCTGCTGGATATAATGTTGGTGACCATCATGTTGACCCTTATCCAAATGATAAAATTGAATACACAATCACGGCTAGTAATGTAGCTGAATATAAAGAGTTATTAACACCAGGACAGATCAAATTATTTGAAACATATCCAGATACATACAAAATGGATGTATATCAAACTCGTCGTAGTGCTTCTTATCCTGCACATGTTTATGATGCGGTTAAAGTTAACTCAACTCGTGCAGAGTTAATAGAAGGTGGTAATGGTATAAAGAATACAGCTGTTGGTATTCCATTTCCAATTCCTGAAACCGGCCTAGAAGCAATTTGGAATCATATTTTACGCTATCGCGGTGAAGGCATGGTGCGTCAAGGTGGACAAGCAGCACCAACAGCATCAGGAAATTACACGTATATCGGCTTTATAGATCAGTTAATGATTCCTTATGGTATTGAAGGAACTACGCCTAGTGAGCTTGAAAAAACGAATATATTATTCAAGTTTAAGCAAAAAGTCACAGAACCTGCACGTTTAGCAGGCACAGCATTGTTAGTACATGAAACGATGGATCAAATAAAAACTCCTCGTCAAGCATGGACTTACAATACAGGTCAACGTCGAGTTCGACGTGCACCAAATGTAGCTTATGATGCACCGGGATCAGCGGCAGATGGATTAAGACTTACGGATGATTTTGACATGTATAACGGTGCACCTAATCGTTATAACTGGACACTAAAAGGTAAGCAAGAGTTACTAATTCCTTACAATGATTATCGTTTGCATAGCAACAATATTAAATATAGTGATATTTTAAAGCCGGGTCATATCAATCCTGATTTAGTAAGATATGAAAAGCATAGAGTTTGGGTAGTAGAAGCAAACTTAAAAGACAATACTCGCCATACTTATAAAAAACGTGTTTTCTTTATTGATGAAGATAGTTGGCAAGTTGCTGTTGCTGATATTTATGATAACCGAGATGAGTTATATCGTGTCGCTGTAGCTCATGGTGTGAATTACTATGAAGTACCAACACAGTGGTCAACACTTGAAGTTTATCATGATTTACAATCTCGACGTTATATTGCTATGGGCTTAGATAACGAAGAAAAAATGTATGACTTTTCAGTGAAGCTAAAACAAAAGAGTTTTACACCTTCAGCATTAAGACGTGAAGGTCGTAGATAAAATTAGATCTGTTAAGCAGTTGATTAAATTTAACTGTTTAACAGAAGATCTATATATTTTGTAACTTTTCATATTACTCCTAAATGTATTAATTGATACCTTTAGGAGTAATTCTAAATAATTCATTTTGTAGACCGCTAGAATAAAGACTATCCGGTTATCACAATATCAAAAGCTTTATAGGTTTGTATAAGGCGCTAAAATAAATTCAAGGTCATAATTAGGTTAATTTAATCAGTGATGATTGAAAGTAACGCAGTTTTGAATTATTTCAGCTAACATAAACAAGTAGTACTTGAAGTTACTCGGTACTTAATGAATTTTAACTATTTTTTTCAAATGTAGAGAAATTGCTGATGCATTTTGTTTTTCCTTTATTTATGAGTTTAGTCTTTTACTCATTTAGTGCCATAAGTTTGGCTTCTGATCTTTCTTCGAATAAATACTCTCCTTCTATGAAAGCTACGTTAGCGAGTAAATCCTTATTATTAGATATAGCTATTGTTGATCAAAATAAGCTAGTGGCTGTAGGAGAGCATGGTCATATTTTAATGTCTACAGATGGAAAAAACTGGCAACAATCTGATGTTCCAGTTCAAGTTACCCTAACCGATGTGTTTTTTTATAATGAAAAGCTTGGCTGGGCAGTAGGTCATGATTCGACCATTTTGCATACACAAGATGGTGGTTTGACATGGCAAGTACAACTTTATAAACCTGAATTAGAAAAGCCATTACTAAATGTTGTGTTTAAAAATCAACAAGAGGGCGTAGCTATTGGTGCTTACGGGCTTTTATTTCGTACTGATGATGGTGGAAAATCTTGGAATAGTGAGTTTCATAGCGAATTTTTATTACCTGATGATGCAGAATATTTAGCCGAGTTAAAACAAGAAGACGAAGAAGCTTATTTAGATGAAGCTTCTTCAATTTTACCTCATTTCAATCGCTTAGTTCTTGATGGTCGTACTTTGTATATGGTGGGAGAAATAGGCTTAATTGCTAAAAGTAATGATTTTGGCAGAAACTGGCAAATGTTTGATGATATTTATCAGGGCTCTTTTTTTGATTTAGCACGCACGATGAAAGGTAACTTACTTGTTGTAGGGCTAAGAGGCCATGTTTTTAGAAGTTTGAAAAATGGTACACCGTGGACGCTACAACAAACAAATACGACAGCTTTAATTAATGATATTGTGCTTACAAATGACAACCGTATTTTTTTACTAGCAAATAGTGGCACCTTACTTGAGAGCAATGATGACGGGCAAACTTTTCGTCTAAGAAACCAGCAAGATGGTAAAGCATTAATTGCAGGTGTTTGGTTTAACAATCAACTCATCGTGGTTTCTGATGTTGGTATAAAAACTATTTCTTTGTAATTGCATAGATAAAGACTAATCATAATCAATAAAATAAGAATAATTGGGTTGTATATAACATGAAAATTTCTCTTGCCAACCGTATAGACTGTCTCTTATACACATCTCCGAGCCCACGAGACGTAGAGGAATCTCGT
>CAJXUT010000251.1 GCA_913061365.1 uncultured Colwellia sp. | reverse complement strand
CAGCGTCAGATGTGTATAAGAGACAGCGATTAAACTTTTAGTGGTAGGAGTAAAAAATGCTTAGTTACAAGGCACCAATAACCGACATCAAATTCTTAATCGAAGATGTTTTTGATTATCATGGTCATTATCAAAAATATCCAGAATTTGAAGAGGCAACTCCTGATTTGACTGATGCTATTTTTCAAGAATGTGCCAAGTTCTGTGAAAACGAATTACTTCCTTTATATCAAAGTGGAGATAAAGAAGGTTGTACTTTTGATAATGGAAAAGTCATAACTCCTAAGGGATTCAAAGCAGCATATGATAAGTATGTTGAGGGTGGATGGCAGAGTTTATCTCATCCTATTGAACATGGCGGGCAGGGTTTGCCACCCTCATTAGGTATGGTTAAATCTGAAATGATGGGAACAGCAAATTGGTCATGGTCAATGTATCCCGGCTTAAGTCATGGTGCTATGAATACAGTGCAAACCCACGGTAATGATGAGCAGAAAGAACTCTATCTAACACGCTTAACTGAGGGAACTTGGACTGGCACAATGTGCTTAACTGAACCTCAGTGTGGTACTGATTTAGGGCAAGTTAAAACGAAAGCAGAACCAAATGGTGATGGTACTTATAACATCACAGGCACTAAAATTTTCATTTCTGCGGGAGAGCATGACTTAACCGAGAATATTATTCATATTGTTCTTGCTAGACTTCCCAATGCACCTGCAGGCACACGAGGTATTTCTTTATTTATTGTTCCTAAAGTAAAAACTGATGCTCAAGGAAATTTAGGTGAGGCAAACCATGTAACTTGTGGCTCTATCGAAGATAAAATGGGCATTAAAGCTTCTGCTACAGCGGTGTTAAATTTTGATAACGCGGTTGGTGAGTTAATTGGACCAGAAAATAAAGGTTTAGAATGTATGTTCACCTTTATGAATACAGCGCGTGTTGGTACCGCTTTACAAGGGATTTGTAGTGCTGAATTGGCTTATCAAAACTCATTGATTTACGCGAAAGAGCGTTTATCAATGCGTTCACTTACCGGAAAGAAATATCCAGAACAAGTTGCCGACCCAATTATAGTGCACCCAGATGTTCGTAAAATGTTGATGACGCAAAAGGCCATTTCTGAGGGCGGCCGTGCCATGATTTATTATACAGCTAAAATTGTTGATGAAATAGAGATGGCTAAAACAGAAGCTGAGAGAAAAGTTGCTGATGATAGATTAGGTTTTATAACGCCTATTTTAAAAGCCTTTTTAACTGAACTTGGCTCAGAAAGTGCGAATCATGGTTTACAAATTTTTGGAGGACATGGTTATATTAAAGAGTGGGGTATGGAGCAAATTGTTCGTGATGCTCGCATTGCCACACTTTATGAAGGCACAACGGGAATTCAAGCATTAGACTTGCTAGGACGTAAAATATTACTTTCACGAGGTAAATCATTAAAAGGATTTACTAAGGAAGTGCTAATATTTTGTAAAGATAAAAGTATGATTTCGAGTAATCCTCATAAGCGTCAAATGAACAAGTTTATTTGGAAGTTAAGTAAGTCAGTTGCTAATTGGCAGCAGTATACAATGCGCTTGGCAATCAAATCTAAGAAAAACAGAGATATGGTTGGTTCAGCATCAGTTGATTACTTGATGTATTCTGGTTATATCGTAATGGCTTATTTTTGGGCTCAAATGGCGCAAACTGCCTACGAAAAATTAGCTACTGATGTAGAGAACCGTGATTTTTACCGTGCAAAAATTAAAACAGCAGAGTTTTATTTTGACCGAATGTTACCAAGAACTAAATCATTGGCTAAAACAATGATGGCTGAGCCAAAAACTTTGATGCAACTTGATCAAGAGTTATTGTCATTCTTATAAAATAACCACCTTAAATGAATAATGCACAGGTAATAGCTTGTGCATTATTAAATATTTCATTTGATTATGTTGTTAAAGACTACTTGTTACACACTAATTCACTTGGATTAAAATCGTCTACAGCAATAACAGCACTTCTACCTTGCTCAGCTTTGATTAATATCTTAGCTTCGGCATCTGATATAACATTGTTCGCTAAACCAAGTTCAGCTATTTTATCTAAATGATAAAAGGGAAAGTTTTTATTGAGAGCAGTACAAACTTTAGCGAAAATCGGTTCACAAGCAATGATATCTTCGAGCGTTTCTTCCAATATGCCAAACACATTTTTTCCATCACGGGTCAAATACTGATCTTTACCAAGTCGTGTACGCGCTTCACAGGGAGTTTGTAACAATTTGGCTATTTGGTGATCTAAGTGATCACTTGGTTTTGTTAAACAGGCACCTAAAGGAAAGATAATAAGCCGTAAACTTCGAGCTAACCATTTATTAGGGAAATTGTCTAATAAGCCAAGAATAGCCTGCTGAATGGAAAACAGTGAATCTTCAACCGTCCATTGTAATAGGGGTAAGTCAGCTTGCTTTCTGCCCTCATCATTGAATCTTTTAAGGCATGCGCTCGCTAGATATAAATGACTTAAAATATCGCCAAGACGTGCAGAAACACGTTCTTTTCTTTTTAAATCAGCACCTAATGCTAACATTGCCATGTCACTAAGCATGGCTAAGTTCGCACTGAACCGTGTTAGTAATTGGTAATAACGCTTTGTCTCATCGTTAAATGGACTGGATAAAAAGAGTGAACCAGTAAGTGAGTGGCATAAGCTTCTACTGATATTACTAATACTAAAACCAATATGACCAAATAACGCATGGTCAAAATCATTGAGTGCTTGTTCTTCGTCATTGTTATTATTTGCTGCTTGTAGCTCAGCTAATACATAGGGATGACAACGAATTGCTCCTTGACCGTAAATAATCAAACTACGTGTCAGTATATTTGCACCTTCAACGGTAATAGCGATGGGAGCACCTTGATAGCCACGAGCAAGGTAATTATTTGGTCCCATACAAATACCTTTACCACCATGAACATCCATAGCATCAATCATAGAAGAACGCATTTTCTCTGTTAAATGGTATTTAGCAATTGCTGATATAATTGAAGGTTTTTCGCCTAAGTCAATCGCCCCTGTTGACATCATGGTTACGGCGTCCATAACATATGCATTACCACCAATCCTTGCTAAAGCCTCTTCAATCCCTTCCATTTGGCCTATGGGAAGTTTGAATTGCCGACGAATACGGCTGTAGGCACCTGTAGCTAAAGCAACGGATTTAATACAGCCTGTACTATTAGAGGGTAAGGTGATGGCACGACCAACAGATAAACATTCCACTAACATTCGCCACCCTTGTCCAGCCATATCACGTCCACCAATGATATAGTCTAGAGGGACGAAAACATCTTTACCCTGCGTAGGACCATTTTGAAACGGTATATTTAATGGGAAATGTCGTCTTCCTATTGTTATTCCTGCTAAATTAGTTGGGATAAGTGCACATGTTATGCCTAAATCTTGTTTATCACCAAGTAAGTTGTTTGGATCTTCTAATTTAAATGCTAAGCCAAGAACGGTAGCAATAGGGGCAAGAGTTATATAGCGCTTGTTCCAGTTTAAGCATATTCCTAATATTTCTTCTCCCTCAAACTCTTGATAACAAATTACGCCTGTATCAGGAATTGCACCTGCATCGGATCCAGCCTCTGGACTTGTTAAAGCAAAACAAGGAATTTCGACTCCTTTAGCAAGTCGAGGTAAATAATAATCCTGCTGTGCTTTGGTGCCATAGGCTTGTAATAACTCTCCTGGCCCAAGTGAATTTGGTACACCCACAGTACTAGCTAGTACAGAACTGACTCCGGTCAGTTTCTGTAATACCCTTGATTGAGCAAAAGCTGAAAACTCTAACCCTCCATATTTCTTTTTAATAATCATGGCAAAAAATTGATTATCTTTGAGAAATGCCCAAACTTCAGGTGAAAGATCGGCAATTTCATGTGTTGTATGCCAATCATCAACCATAGAGCAAACTTGCTCAACAGGGCCTTCTAAGAACGTTTTCTCTTGAGCACTAAGACGAGGTTGAGGGAAATTATGTAACTTTGCCCAGTCGGGGCTTCCTCGAAATAAGTCCGCATCAAACCACGTAGTACCTGCATCTATAGCTTGTTGCTCAGTTTCTGACATGCTCGGCATTATTTTTCTAAATAAAGTTAATAACGGCAGACTAATAAACTGTAATCGGATAATTTCAATATTGAGGGGAAAAGCAATGATCGCAAACAATAACCACGAAATAAGGCCGACAGTGTTAAAAAACGTTCCAACCGCCAACAGTATGGTGAATGCAAAAGTAAAGATTGAAAGGGAAGCTCTGACGTAGCTCATAAGCCAAATTAATAGAAATGCTGTGATAAGCCATAGGTAAATATCCACAAAATATCCTTTCATCGAGGTAAAACTAGAAACTAGTTGAATTTAACTAGTGCTTTAACGGTATAATAAATAACGATGATGCTTAAAGAATGTGAGCTTTAATTGACTCCATCATATTAAAGTATCATCACTATAGTTATAGGTGAAATAGATAAAATAGCCAACCTGCACTCGGTTATTTCATTATCAGTTCTGATTTTTTATTTTTAGTTTACTAATTTTTATTTAGGGTTTAGTCATGTGTGAACTTTTAGCTATGTCCTTATCCCGTTGTTATCCTTGTCTCATCTAGTCATAAAATCCATTTAAAACAGCTAGTAATATTTTTAAGCTGTTCTTGCTGTCTCATTGTGTTACCCTTGTCGCGTGTATAACTGACACTGTAACTGACACTATGCGATTTACGGATAAATATATAAAGGCATTGAAGCCAAAAGAAAAGCCCTATGTTGTCACCTCTGAAAGTGAGGCGCGTGGGGTAGGTCGTTTGCAAATTAAAGTGTACCCAACGGGTACTAAAAAGTTTCAATTCCAATTTTATTTCGAAGGGCGAAAGCGAATGGAAATAGGTTCGTATGGGCCTATTAGTTTAGCCGACGCTAAAAAGAAATTTATCTTATTATCAGACCTTGTTCAAAATGGTAAAAACCCTGCAACCGAACGCATAAAAGAAAAAGAAGAAATAGCAAAAACAGAAGCGCAAAAAACAATGCTTGAAATGATTCAAGATTTTTATGCGCACATAAATAAAAATTGGGCAGCAAGTACAATTAAACGTACTACATCAGTTTTTAAATGTGACTTGATTCCATTCCTGTCTCTTATACACATCTCCGAGCCCACGAGACGTAGAGGAATCTCGTA
>CAJXUT010000250.1 GCA_913061365.1 uncultured Colwellia sp. | reverse complement strand
GAGATGTGTATAAGAGACAGGTGTTGCAGTAATCAAAATTGGTGCTGCTACTGAAATTGAAATGAAAGAGAAAAAAGCCCGTGTTGAAGATGCATTACATGCAACTCGTGCTGCTGTTGAAGAAGGCGTAGTTGCTGGTGGTGGTGTTGCACTTGTTCGTGTTGCTGAAGCGATTAAAAACTTAGAAGGCATTAACGAAGATCAAACTCACGGTGTTAATGTAGCTATTCGCGCAATGGAAGCACCACTTCGTCAAATCGTATCTAACTGTGGTGATGAATCATCAGTAGTACTTAACGAAGTACGCAACGGTAAGGGTAACTACGGTTATAATGCTGGTAACAGTACTTACGGTGACATGTTAGAAATGGGTATTCTTGACCCAACTAAAGTAACACGTAGTGCGTTACAGTTTGCTGCATCAATCGCAGGCTTAATGTTAACTACAGAAGCAATGATTACTGATGCACCTCAAGAAGCTGCTCCAGCTATGCCTGATATGGGCGGCATGGGCGGTGGTATGGGTGGAATGGGCGGCATGATGTAATTATGCTCGTTTAAATTGCTAACTTCTTTGTTGCTTTACCATTTGTTTAAGAAACACTAAACGTCATGGTAAATCGCCTTGAATTAAACAATTTATCCTACGCATACTGCTTAATCCGCACTTAACGCTTAAAGTTATATTGAAAGCCTGAATAGAAGTATTCAGGCTTTTTTATTCGAAGTTACTTTAAAAAAGGCTAATTGATTATTTTGTTTTTTTAGCTTGCTCAATAAAATCGTTCAAGTAGTCAATATGCTGTTCGTTCGTGCGAATACCTACAAAGATCTGTTTATTGATACCTTCTTTTCCAAAGCGAAGACTCTTAATAGGCATTGATTTTGAGTACTCATCGACTAACCAGCCTGGCAAGGCACAAACACCTCGACTAGCGGCGACCATCTGTAACATTATTTCAGTTGTTTCAATGGTTTTGTGTTTCTTTACTGAACATTTTGCAGGATTAAGGAATTGGCTAAAAATATCGAGCCTCAGTGACTCAACAGGGTAACTAAGTAGCACTTCTTCGCTTAATTGTTCGGGTAATACAAAATCTTGCTTTGCAAGTTTGTGAGACGTGGAAACGACGAGTCTATGCTCGTAGTCAAAAACGGGAATGTAATCTATTTTAGGTTTATAGAGCGGATCTGGTGTAATTAATACATCTATTTCGTAGTTAAATAATGCACCCAAAGCGCCAAACTGGAATTCTTGCTTCACGTCCATATCAATGTCTGGCCACTGCTCTAGATAAGGCTGAATGACTCTGAGTAACCATTGATAACAAGGATGACATTCCATGCCAATGCGTAGTGAACCCATTTCACCTTTTGCAATCTGATTCAGTAATAATTCAGTGTGTGAAAACTGGGGTAATACTCTATTAGCGAGTGTTTGTATACGTTCTCCTGCAGCAGTAAGTCGCAAGTTTCGACCGTCTTTT
The DNA here is from genome assembly GCA_913061365.1 of uncultured Colwellia sp. Classification (GTDB taxonomy): domain Bacteria; phylum Pseudomonadota; class Gammaproteobacteria; order Enterobacterales; family Alteromonadaceae; genus Colwellia. The sequence continues at coordinate 3,778 of CAJXUT010000250.1, read as the reverse complement.
TTCCATATAGGAGTACCTATTTGGCCTTCTAGTTTTTTGATACTGTGACTTAAGGCTGATTGGGATAAGTACAACGAATCAGCCGCTTTAGTTAGGGTTCCATGTTCTTTTATTGCGGTTAGTATTTCTAAATGGATCCTATCTAACACCGGGTAACTCCTATCGTTGTTTATGATGAACTAGCTTTAAGGTAAATTATATTTAATGGTTGATGAATTGATATCATTTCATCAACCAAATGAATTGCTTTCTATTAGTATGGAATACTGTCTATAGGAAAAATTGAGCCAGCATTCGTAATCCGGTAAAGAGTAAAACAAAGGCAAAGATTTTTTTCAGTTTTACCGCATCTAATTTTGCTGCCAGTGAGGCCCCTAGAGGTGCGAATAATACGGTTAGCGGCACAATGCAAATAAAACTAAATAAATTAACCAACCCGTATGTACCAACAGGGGCATCAGTTGGTGTACTGCCTAGTGTCAACATAGTTAGTGCGCCTGGTAATGAAATGATTAATCCTATAGCAGCAGCTGTACCAACAGCCTTGTGAGTAGGGTAGTTATATAATGTGAGCAAAGGAACTGAGATAGTACCGCCACCGATCCCTACCATAGAGCTGAAAAAACCAATCGATGCACCCATAATCGTTTGCCCAACAGTACCAGGTAGGTTTTGATATAAAGCAGATTTTCCTGTTCTGAATAACATGTTTAGTGCTGATAAGACTGCTATTACCCCAAACAATATAGTAAGCAAAGTACCTTCAACGCGAGTTACTAACCAACTACCAACCAATACACCCACAAGAAGAAATACAGCCCAACGTTTTAGCAGGTCGAAATCCACATAGCCTTTTTTATTGTGAGAACGAATTGAGCTAATAGACGTTGGTACTATAGTAGCTAGTGAGGTTGCTGTTGCAATTAGCATTGCAGATTCGGGGGATACACCAAAGCTCTGGAACAAGAAAAATAGCACGGGTACTATTACGATACCGCCACCTACGCCCAATAAACCAGCTAAAATTCCCGCGAATATACCTGTTGCAACTAATGCCAAAAGTGTCGGGATATTTTGTGTTATAAATTCAATGATATTCATTAACTACTACTTCTATTTTTCATTTCTATTATGTAAGAGCTATAAAGGGCTTATTATCAATTCGGTAATAGGTTTTTATAGACTGCGATTAATTCTATTGTCTCAAACTAAGCCAACTAAACATATACCTTAATGGTTAGTTCTTATTGGATAACTCTCTTCGAATTATTTCTGCACCGACACTTAACGCTTTTAATTTACCCCTTGCCACATTACGAGATAAAGGGGCCATGCCACAATTGGTACAAGGGTAGAGCTTGTCAGCATCTACATACTTAAGTGCTTCTCTTAACGTTTTGGCCACTTCTTCTGGTGTTTCAATGGTATCGGTAGCGACATCAATGGCACCTACCATCACTTTTTTACCGCGAATAAGTTCAAGTAACTCCATTGGAACATGAGAGTTGTGACACTCTAGCGAGATGATATCGATAGTAGATTGTTGCAGTTTGGGAAAAGCTTCTTCATATTGTCGCCACTCAGACCCCAGCGTTTTTTTCCAGTCAGTATTGGCTTTGATACCATAGCCATAGCAGATATGTACTGCGGTTTCACATTTAAGCCCTTCAATTGCTCTTTCTAAACAAGCAATACCCCAATCATTAACCTCATCAAAAAACACATTAAATGCAGGCTCATCAAATTGGATGATATCAACACCGACGGCTTCTAATTCTTTGGCTTCTTGATTGAGGATTTTAGCAAATTCCCAAGCGAGCTTCTCGCGACTTTGATAGTGATCATCATAAAGGGTATCTATCATTGTCATGGGACCTGGTAGCGCCCACTTAATAGGTTGGCTGGTTTGCTGACGTAAAAGTTTAGCATCTTCAACAAAAACGGACTTTGGGCGAGAGACCGCGCCAATGACGGTAGGCACACTCGCCTCATAACGATCACGAATTTTAACGGTTTTACGATTAACAAAGTCAACGCCGGTTAGGTGCTCAATAAACGTGGTCACAAAATGTTGGCGCGTTTGTTCGCCATCACTGACAATATCAATACCTGCCTGTTGTTGTTCTTGCAATGACACTCGTAATGCATCGTGTTTGCCGTCAATTAATTCCTCATCCTTCAACTTCCAAGGTGACCAAAGCGCTTCTGGCTGCGCAAGCCACGAGGGTTTAGGTAAACTTCCAGCCGTTGATGTGGGTAATAGTGTGTTTTGAATACTTGTTTTTAGGGTATGTGTTTTCATAATAAATACTGCTTCTTATAATTAATTATAATGCGTAATGAGCAGACCATTGCTCAAGCACTTTTTGGTATGGTTTGATGAAGTGCTCTTTAGCGAACCTTCCCTGATCAATCGCTAATTTACTACGCTCTGTTCGGTCATAGACAATTTGAGTGAGTGAATGATCTAGATTATTCAAATTAGGTTGATAGCACTTTCCTGCTGCGGCATTGGCATTATAGATTTCAGGTCGATAAATTTTCTGAAACGTTCCCATGGTGCTAATGGTGCTGATCAGCTCGAGGTTGGTGTAATCATTTAGTAAATCACCAAAGAAATAGAACGCTAAAGGTGCAACGCTGTTTGGTGGCATAAAATAGCGAACTTGTAAGCCCATTTTCTTGAAGTATTGCTCAGTTAAAGAAGACTCATTCGCTAGGTATTCAAAACCTAATACAGGGTGCTGATTGTCAGTTCTATGATAGGTTTTATTATCGGAAACACTCAGACAAATAACAGGAGGCTTTTTAAAATGCTCTTTATAAGTATTTGAGTTAACAAAATATTTGAAAAGGTTTCCATGTAGAACACCAAAATCATCTGGAACGCTAAATTTAGTTTGGCCTTTATTATGATCAGACAGTAATACACTAAAGTCATAATCTCGAACATAAGAGGAGAAGTTATTGCCTACAATGCCTTCAATATGTTCGTTGGTTTTATGATCAATAATATTGGTTTTCAATACTTCAATTGATGGGAAAGCCTGGCCACTGCCTTCAACATCCATATCAACAGAAATGATTTCAAGTGCTACAGAGTAACGATCGCCTTTAGGGTTATCCCAATAGGCTAAGGCATTAAAACTATTGTTGATCATCTTTAACGTGTTGCGTAAATTTTGTTGACGACTCTCTCCTCTGGCTAAATTAGCAAAGTTAGTCGTAATGCGTGTATTGTCTGAAGGGTGATAGTCTTCATTGAGAGACATGTTCTTAATAGTGAATGTGAAATCTTTACTCATGATTATTTGGTATCCAATTTTGGTTATAAAATCTGAATTTACTTATTGGGACCCTAGGCAAAATGTCTAAAGGTAAAAGCATAGTGTGTTTTATACTTGGTTTGTTACATGAATAAAATTGATGTTATTTCATTGAATTATGAATAAAATTCATAGAGTGATTTTTTGGAATATTGTTACCTCTCACTTCGGTAATGTATGAGTACTTTGAAAAACTCAAATACGAATATAATTGGATGCAGGAATTCTGAAGTGTAAATTGAATTTGTGTAGTTTATATTTATGCTATCAAAGTTAACAACAGTGATGGATTCTAGAAATAGTGTGGCGGTGCTTAGAGGAAGTAATAGGTATATTTAAAACAGGGGCAGGATTGTGTAGATTAAATTATGCCAAATGAAATAATGAATGATCTATTAAGCTGTCTCTTATACACATCTCCGAGCCCACGAGACGTAGAGGAATATCGTATG
>CAJXUT010000249.1 GCA_913061365.1 uncultured Colwellia sp. | reverse complement strand
AGGTTGTTGTTGCAGATAGCCGTAACTCTCGCGATGGTCGTTTCATCGAGAAAGTTGGTTTCTTCAACCCAACAGCACAAGGTCAAGCTGAAAAATTACGCTTAGATCTAGACCGTATTACCCATTGGGTAGGTCAAGGTGCGACAGTATCTGATCGTGTGGCTAAGTTAGTTAAAGACGCTCAAGTAGCGGCTTAATAGCAAACTTAGTAGGCAATAGTAGTAATTAGTGAGTTGTTATGAGTACAGAAAATCAAATTACCTTAGGTAAAGTAGGCGCTGTTTACGGTATCAAGGGTTGGTTGAGAATTCATTCATTCACCGATGAAACTGATGCCATACTTGACTATTTTCCTTGGTCATTAAAATTAGGAAATAATACGCGAACAGTAGATATTACTGATTGGCGCAAGCACAACAAAGGCTTAATCGTTAAAGTAGGTGGTATTGATGACCGTGATAGTGCACAAGCATTAGTCGGTTCTGAAATATTAATCAATGAAAGTACACTACCAGCATTATCACAAGGTGATTATTACTGGCGTGACTTAATCGGAATGGCTGTTGTTACCACTAAAGGTTACGATCTCGGTGTGGTATCTGACATGTTGGAAACTGGCGCTAATGATGTACTGGTTGTGAAAGCGAACCTTAACGATGGCTTTAGTAAAAAAGAGCGGTTAATCCCTTATCTTTTAGAACAAGTTGTTGAATCGGTAAGCATTGAAAATAAACAAATTTGTGTTGACTGGGACCCAGGTTTCTAGCTTGTGAGTAGTGTTGATTCTTCTTTGAAGAAAAGCAAAATGTGGATAGGGGTGATAAGCCTTTTTCCCGAAATGTTTGATGCTATAACTGAGCATGGGGTGACAGGCCGAGCAATTCGCAGTGGGCTTATTGAGTTTCATAAATGGAACCCAAGAGACTTTACACATGATCGACACCGTACTGTTGATGATCGCCCTTATGGCGGTGGTCCAGGTATGTTGATGATGGTGCAACCACTACGAGATGCCATTGCTTCTGCGCGTAAAGCTGCAGCAAGTGAAGGTAAAAAAGCTCGAGTTATTTATTTGTCGCCGCAGGGACGAAAATTGGACCAAGCGGGTGTAAGTGAATTAGCGCAAGATGACTGCCTGATATTTATAGCAGGTCGTTATGAAGGCATTGACGAGCGACTTATCGCGTCAGATATTGACGAAGAATGGTCGGTTGGTGATTATATTTTAAGTGGTGGTGAACTCCCTGCTATGAATGTAATAGATGCTGTAGCACGATTAGTACCCGGTGTATTAGGACATAAAGAATCAGCAGAGCAGGACTCCTTCTCTAACGGTTTATTAGATTGTCCTCACTATACTAGACCTGAGTTATTGACTACCTCTACGGGGGAAGAAATGTCAGTACCGAAAGTTTTACTAAGCGGAAATCACGAGCATATACGTTTATGGCGCCAAGAGCAGTCTCTAATGAGAACATGGACCAGAAGACCAGAACTATTAACAAACCTAGCTCTGACAGCTGAGCAGGAGAAAATGTTAACTTCAGTTAAGAAGAAAGCACGATCCACTTAGTCTGTGAAACACTAGGAAGAAGGTATTATGAGTAAAATTATTGAAATGCTCGAGCAAGAGCAATTAAAAAAAGACCTACCAGTATACGCTCCGGGCGACACTGTTGTAGTTCAAGTAAAAGTTACTGAAGGTGATAAATCACGTCTTCAAGCATTTGAAGGTGTTGTTATTGCTGTTAAGAGCCGTGGCTTACATTCTGCTTTCACTGTTCGTAAAATCTCGAACGGTGTTGGTGTAGAACGTGTATTCCAGACACATAGCCCAATTGTTGACTCAATTGAAGTGAAACGTCGCGGTGACGTACGTCAAGCTAAACTATACTACTTGCGCGAGCTATCTGGCCGTAAAGCACGTATTAAAGAGAAATTGGCAAAAAGATAATTTCTTTTTACCCCAATTTTGCTTTAGCAAAATGACTAAAAAAAGCCTGAATAAGCAATTATTCAGGCTTTTTTGTTTTTAGGCTGTACCATATCGCGTCCCATTTCTGTCCCAATATACTGTGGTCTTAAATGATCAATTCCGCTACTTCAATAGGTAACGTCAATTGAATCGACATTTGACATTACTTTCAATAATTTTGTGTGCTGTTTCTTTCCGTTGGCAGGTCATAATACAGTGCTAATTTTTGCCACAGATAAGTCTAAAATTGAGCTTGTTATACTTAGATTTTAATCTTGCTATTTCCCGAGATAGAGTTGTAATGGTCTAAGCACGGTGGTTGTTTAGTACTTTTTTTCAAAATGAAAGTAGATTTTTTATACTATTTTATAGCAAAATCAGCTAAAGCAACTAGTATTAAATAAGCATTGAAAAATTGCATTGGTGGGTTTGCCAGTAGCATTTTTGAGATGGATATGACAATTATTCAACATTATCAATCACGTTACAAACAAGTACAAGAAGGAGAGTTAAACATACTCTTGATATGCGGTGTGACGTTTGTTTAAAGCAATTTAACTTGTCTCAAGCCTTTGTGAGAAGCCTTATGAATAAATTCAATGTTTTCTTTGTGGTTTTGTCAGTTTTATTTCTGGTTAGTGCCTGTAATAGTGATAATAAGACAAATACCAAATCGTCAGAAACATCACAAATAATTTCAGCCAATGGTGGTAAAATAAGTTCGGATGATCAACGCTTAACACTTGATATCCCAGCTGGAGCATTGGCTAGTGATACTGAAATTACCATAAATAAATTGTCAACTTCTGAGATCGAGGAAAGATATCCAGATATCGCTGACTTGGTCGATTTTGTATACGAATTATCACCAGATGGACTCCAATTCAGCACATCTGTTTCAGTTGAACTGCTTTTACCGGATGGCGCTGATAGGAATTTCCCCAGGGCAATGTTGCTAATCAGTAATGGTGAGGCGGAAGCTGTTGAAGATGCTGTTTACTCAGTCGAAACCGGCATTTTGTCGGGCAATATTACACATTTTTCTGAAATTATTTTATATCCATTGTCGTTAAAAATAGATTATACAAAAATCCGTACAACCCCTGTTGGCTCGAGCGATATTTTGTACTATGAAATTAATCTTGATGGCGTAAATACCAATACACCTTTTCGGGGAAATCTCAGAGACCTTAATGGGTTTGGGTTGACTCTTTTACCTGATTCCGGAACTGAGGATATTATTGCTCTATTCCTAGTTTCAAATCTTAGGTTTGAAAACATTTTAGATGATATCAATATCCCCGGGCAGGTCGACTACACATGTATCAGTGCGGGCACCGATGGTGTTACTACTACTGTGGATTTTGTAGATTTCACCAGCGAAAACTTAACCGAAGAATTTATACTTAAAGAAGAATCAGTGGGTTCCAGTGTTGAATTGAAAACAACAATAACCTGTGTTGATGAGTCAATAAATGATCCTAGTTCTGCAGTTTCTATTAGTATAGGAGGAAGTCCGGAAGGGGTTAGAAAAGCGGGAACACCACCCTATGCAGATGGTGGCACCAGCCAACGCTTTATTGTAGCTTCAGCTGACGACGTCACTATCTTCGAAAATAATGGAACTGTTGTAAATACATTCGAGCGAGAGAGTAATAAATATGGCGCACTGTATTTACAGCCGAGCAATCCAGGCAACAATACACATTATTACGCCTATGGTTCTACCGGTGGTTTAGCATGTGCTGAGGACGGTGTTCCGGGTGCCTTTTGTAAACTTGATTTCTCTTTTTCTTCTTCTCCGGGATCAAGTAACACAACCGATGCACAATGCGGTCGGGATGCGAATGGCCTGGAACGCTGTGACAACTTTTGTCGTGTTCAGGCAGGTAGAGTAGCCTGTGCATCAGAAACGCAGGCTGGAGATACCTTCGATGATCCCATAGATGTATTTCTTGGTATCGCAGGACTTCTCCCAACTAGCCCATTACCCATTATCAGCTATGCACCTTTATCTCCAACTTCAGGTATAGCGGTAACAAACGATGGTTACGTTATGCACATAGACACGCAAACTGATATTGCCACAGACATTTCATCTACTGCAGGTACTGATGTCAGGTCTGTCGCCTGTGAACAACTAGACACTGGATTTGGGTGTGTCGTACAATCATTTTCCGATAAACAAACCACACCATGCAGTGGCACTGATGCTACTGATTTTACATGTGGTAGTTCAATAACAACAGGTGAAGCGGTTACGGTAGGTCTGGCGAAAGCTGATAATGGGAACATGGTAGTAATCGCGCCATCTTTTTCCGATGGCAACATATACGCTATTGAGTTCACGCCTACTTTTGGTGTAGCACTACAGGCTGAATTTTTTAAAAATGATTATATTCAATTGTTTATAGGTCAAACTAATTTTGATTTCCTTAATCCTGGCCATGCTGAGATTGACCCAAATAACGATACTATCTCAGTTTCCGGTAATGGTTCCGATAACGTTATTATTATTCCCATCGATGAGATGGCGTCACTATTAGGTAATACTAGTGCAATGATTCACTGGTTTAACTAGATATGCTGGCGTAGCAGAAGCTCGTCAACGAGACAAACTTGCACTACGGTTGATGAATTGTTTTGGGTTTATTAGTAAACGCCTGTTTAAATTAGTGATTTCAGTTTCAATGATATTTTGCTGGATAATTTCTAACGAGAAAAATACGAGAAGTAAACAGCGTTCATTTTGGCCTATCCCTAAGGTGCTTGAATAAAACATAGCGTTTCATTAAACATAAAGGCTGATAGCGGTATTGTGGTACGAAACAAAATCCCCCTTGTAAACCATTAAGCATAGCCTTTGTGCTCTATTTTCCCATTCATAAGCAAATCAATAGAATTAATCATTTCAAAGTTAAAAATTAGTGCGGAGTGACGGTTTTTACCTCTTTAATACATCTTATTGCTCAATCAACCAGCTTCCTCTTGATAAATTTAATTGGTATCAGATGAACTACGTGATTGGCACTTAACTAAAGAACTTTAAAAATTATACTGTCCATTGGGAATAACATTGCTGTTAAATTTCAACTGACTCTGTAATTGTATATTTAAAAAAACATAACGACACGACTTGTAAGTCATTGATTTATATTGTTTTTTATTTTATTTTGGGTTCTTGCTTTTATTTTTCCAAAAGTGAAATACATATTATGAATCAGTTAGTGAATTACTAGACGATATAATGACCTGTCTCTTATACACATCTCCGAGCCCACGAGACGTAGAGGAATCTCG
>CAJXUT010000248.1 GCA_913061365.1 uncultured Colwellia sp. | reverse complement strand
ATACGAGATTCCTCTACGTCTCGTGGGCTCGGAGATGTGTATAAGAGACAGTAGTTGCACTTAGTTTTTGTAACCAGCGTACTTCAACAGTGACACGATATTTGGTTAAACCAAACTCACTAAAAATAGGACGTAAGTCACTTGTTTTACTACCGTATCTACCATCTACAGGCGATATTGCTGTTAACGCAGAAAGTTCCATAATATGTTCCTAGGTTGAGATCTAATTTTAAAAATGATTTAGTTGTTCTAATACTGTTTTACAAATATTTATAATTGTTCTAGTAATTCTTGTGCTGTTTTTACTAATTTACTACGGCTAAATATTATTGTTCTACGTTTACCGCCAACTTGTCGCCATAATACAGTAGATCTAATACCGGCTAGTAACAAAGCTCTAATTTTATGCTGAGTGACCGTTTGTTTTAATATACTTGGCTCACCCGTTACTTGAATACGAGCGCCTAATGGGCTGATGATATCACTGTAAATACTAGCAAAACTGCTAATTAAAGTTTCACTGGTAATAGGATAATGCTCAAGCTGTCTTTTACTTGCTTCAATACGTTCACCGAGTAATGCCAGTTGTTTAGGTTGCTTCATTAGGCGACGTTCTAAGTTTATTAAGCTAATAATATAGCGGGTAAACTCAGGATCTTTTACTTTGGAATCTTTACCGTCACCTAAATGATTCACTAACAGTTGAAGACCTTGTTTAACATTGATTAATTCACCACCGTAAACTGCCAATGTATTTTCAGGTGATGTTGTGACAATGCTATGAAGCAATACTTCAAGCTCTTCATCTTGTATTTGCCCATCACGAGATACTTGCTGTACAAGGTTTGCTACTTGGCAAATAGCGGCAAAGGTAATAGTTTGGTCTTTCATGTATTATTTTTAACTGCTTTAATTGATAATTATTGGCTTTGGTTATTTTACGCTCGTTAGCGAATCAAGGTATTGATAATACCGCCACCTAGACACACATCACCTTGATAAAATACAACTGATTGACCAGGCGTTACAGAGCTTTGTGGTTCTATAAAGTCTATTTGGTACTCAGGCACTTGTTTTTCATTATTCGTTGTTATTTCTAATGGCGTTACAGTACAGGCAACATCTTCTTGGCGGTAGCGCGTTTTCACTGTACAGGTAATTGGGGATGTTAATTCTAAACGATCGACCCAATGTAATTGATTAGCAATTAGTCCTTTTGAAAATAGGCGAGGGTGGTTATGGCCTTGACCCACAATAAGTACATTACGGAGTAAATCTTTTTCTACTACATACCAAGGCTCTTCACCAGCATTGGCTAAGCCGCCAATACGTAATCCTTTGCGTTGTCCTAGCGTGTGGTACATCAAACCGTCATGATGTCCGACTGCAACACCTTCAGCTGATTCTATAATTCCTGGTTGAGCAGGTAAATATTGACCTAAGAAGTCTTTAAATTTGCGCTCACCAATAAAACAAATACCTGTGCTGTCTTTTTTATTATGAGTAACTAAACCCGCTTTTTCAGCAATAGCACGTACTTCTGGCTTTTCAATATGCCCTACAGGAAATAAGGTATGTGAAAGTTGTTGCTCATTCAAAGTATATAAAAAATAACTTTGATCTTTATTGTTATCTAAGCCGCGTACCATTGTCCAATGACCATCGCTAAAACGTCGTTGTACATAATGGCCAGTAGCGATGTAATCTGCGCCTAAGTCTTCACAAGCAAACTCTAAAAAGGCTTTAAACTTTATTTCTTTATTGCACATAATATCTGGGTTAGGCGTACGACCAGCTTTATATTCAGCGAGGAAGTATTCGAAAACATTATCCCAATATTCGGTTGCAAAATTGATGGTATGTAATTTTATACCTAGCTTGTCACAAATAGCTTGAGCGTCTTCTAAATCTTGTGCAGCGGCACAATACTCATCAGTATCATCTTCTTCCCAGTTTTTCATGAAGAGACCTTCTACTTGATAGCCTTGTTCTTGTAATAAAAAAGCAGAGACAGAAGAATCGACACCACCAGACATGCCCACAATAACTTTTGTTTGTTGTGGATCTTTTTGATCTGGAAACTGATTTTGTTGGGTTGCAAGTTCGATTGACATTAAAAGCTCGTGATAGTGAAATTATATACTAGATAAAAAGGCGCAGAATTATAGCATGACAGTAACAGCGATTAAATAGTGATATTCAATATCAATGATTATGGATTATTCAATTACTTTATATGCACCATTTTCAATATCTTTTATTGTCCACTGACCAATGGCATAACGAATTAAACGAAGTGTAGGAAAGCCTATATTGGCTGTCATTCGTCTTACCTGTCTATTACGTCCTTCGGTAATAATTATTTCGAGCCAAGTTGTAGTGATATTTGCTCTTTCTCTAATGGGAGGAGTACGTGGCCATACTTGAGGTTCAGTAATTACCTTCACTTTAGCTGGCAATGTCATACCATCTTTAAGTTTTACACCTTGTCGGAGTTTAGATAAATCATTATCAGTTGGGCTTCCTTCCACTTGAACCCAGTAAGTTTTAGCTGTTTTCTTTTTGGGATTGGCAATCTTATGTTGTAATTGTCCATCGTTAGTTAATAGCAATAAACCTTCACTGTCTCTATCGAGTCGACCTGCAGCATAAATATCTTTAATAGGGATGAAGTCCTTTAAGGTTTGACGTTGTACTTCTCCGGTATGCATCTCATCAGTAAATTGACACAACACATTAAAAGGTTTGTTAAACAATACAACCTTCGTTTCACCTATGATTGGTCTTACCTTTATTCGGTTTTTTGTGCCATGTCTTGTGTTTTGTTTGCTTTTGGTCATTTTATTTTGATTTTAATTAGGGAAAACAATAGCTGCGTATGTTCGGCTATATTAATGTGTCTTGAATTATTATATTATACTGCGCGAAAAATAAATGTTAAATATTAGCGGTTATTTTAATGTAATTAATCGAATTAAGCGCAATACATATAAGCTTAACAAATAAAATAGGAAGCTCATGAGCACAGATAACTCAAAAATTATTTATACTATTACCGATGAGGCCCCAGCCTTAGCTACGTATTCTTTATTACCAATTATCCAAGCCTACACCGCATCTTCAGGTATTGATGTTGAAACACGAGATATTTCTTTAGCGGGTCGTATTTTAGCAAATTTTCCAAAATATTTAACTAAAGAACAGCGTATTGACGACGCATTAGCTGAATTAGGGGATATGGTTACCAACCCTAATGCAAATGTTATTAAATTACCTAATATCAGTGCTTCTGTTCCACAATTGCATGCTGCAATAAAAGAATTACAAGCTAAAGGATATGCAGTTCCTAACTATCCTGAAGAGCCGCAAAATGATGCTGAAGAATCAATTAAATATACTTACGACAAAATTAAAGGTAGTGCGGTAAACCCTGTTTTACGTGAAGGTAACTCAGATAGACGTGCACCTGCTTCAGTTAAACAATATGCACGTAAAAATCCTCATTCAATGGGCGTTTGGTCAAATGAATCAAAATCTCATGTAGCAAGTATGAGTGATGGTGATTTTTATGCATCAGAACAGTCAACCACTGTAAATTACGCAACCAATGTAAAAATTGAATTTGTTGCACAAAATGGTGCTGTTAAGGTGTTAAAAGAAAGTTTACCTCTTTTAACGGGTGAAATTATTGATTCATCGTTATTGAGTAAATCAGCGTTAATTGAGTTTTATCAACAAGCGATTGCTGATGCTAAAGAAGAAGATGTTTTACTATCATTGCATTTAAAAGCAACCATGATGAAGGTTTCAGATCCTGTTATTTTTGGTTACGCAGTAAAAGTATTTTATAGCGAAGTTTTTGAAAAGCATGCTGAAATTTTTGAGCAATTAGGTGTTGACGCTAATAATGGTATTGGTGATGTTTATAGCAAAATAAGTCGTTTACCTAGCGAGAAACAAGCAGAAATTGAAGCTGACTTAGCAGCAGTATTTACCAACCGTCCAGAACTTGCCATGGTTGATTCAGACAAAGGTATTACTAACTTACATGTACCAAGTGACGTTATTGTTGATGCTTCAATGCCAGCAACATTACGTTCTTCAGGTCAAATGTGGGGTCCTGATGGTCAGTTAAAAGATACTAAAGCGATGATACCTGATCGTTGTTACGCAGGTGTTTATCAAGCTGTTTTTGATTTTTGTAGAGAAAATGGTGCTTTTGATCCAACAACGATGGGCACAGTGCCAAATGTTGGCTTAATGGCTCAAAAAGCTGAAGAATATGGCTCTCATGATAAAACATTTATTATGAGTGAAGCCGGTAGTATTCGTGTTGTAGATTCTCTTGGTACGATTTTACTTGAACATACTGTTGAAGAAGGTGATTTATGGCGTATGTGTCAAGCTAAAGATTTACCTATTCAAGATTGGGTTAAATTAGCGATCACTCGTGCTAAAGCGTCGGGTATGCCGGCTATTTTCTGGTTAGATGAAAACCGAGCACATGACAGAGAAATGATCAAAAAAGTAAATGCTTATTTAGCTAATTACGATACCTCTGGCTTAGACATTCAAATTCTTAATCCTGTTGATGCATGTAAAGTGACTTTAGCACGCATTATAAAAGGCGAAGATACTATTTCGGTAACAGGTAATGTATTAAGAGATTACCTAACCGATTTATTCCCAATTTTAGAGCTTGGTACAAGTGCTAAAATGTTATCGGTTGTACCACTGATGAATGGTGGTGGTTTATTTGAAACGGGCGCAGGTGGAAGTGCGCCTAAGCATGTTCAGCAATTTGAAAAAGAAAACCATTTACGTTGGGATTCATTAGGTGAGTTTTTAGCGTTAGCGGCTTCTTTAGAGCATTTAAGTGTTACTACCGGCAATACTAAAGCACAAGTACTTGCTGATACTTTAGATAAAGCGACAGGTGAGTTTTTAGATAGTAATAAATCACCATCTCGTCGAGTAGGTGAATTAGATAACCGTGGTAGTCACTTCTACCTTGCTATGTACTGGGCAAAAGCACTAGCTGAGCAAACATGTGACGGTGAGCTTAAAGCAAGCTTTGCTGGTGTTGCACAAGCACTAACTAAACAAGAAGACAAAATTGTTGCAGAGTTAAACTCAGCACAAGGTCCAGCAATGGATATTAGTGGTTATTACTTTGCTGATGTTACGCAGGCTGAAAAAGCGATGCGTCCAAGTGAAACGTTAAATACTATTTTGTTAGCATTACTTTAATCGTTAAGATTAATCTGATTTATATAAGCTGTCTCTTATACACATCTCCGAGCCCACGAGACGTAGAGG
>CAJXUT010000247.1 GCA_913061365.1 uncultured Colwellia sp. | reverse complement strand
ATACGAGATTCCTCTACGTCTCGTGGGCTCGGAGATGTGTATAAGAGACAGAATATAAGTACAGCAATAATCTATTATTGTTTTAGCTTTAATTTCAAATTCGCTGTTTGCTGATACATAAAAAGATTCACCACCTTTAATGCTTTGCCATTCATTTTCACCAGCTAAAAGTATTTCGCAATCACCAGAGGTAATTTCCATTAACTCTTTTTCATTAGTACCAAACTTATAATCACCCGGCATCATAATACCTAGTGTTTTGAAACTTCCATCAGCGAACGTAATTTTACGGCTAGTCACTTTGCCTTCAAAATAAACATTAGCAGCCGCTTCAATTTCAACATTTTTAAAAGTTGTCATTTTCTTACCCTTATAAATCAAAAAAAATGCCACAGTATTGTTGTGGCATTTTATAAATTACTTATTTATACAATCCAAAGTGGAATGTATTATTTCTTATGATGCGCTAGCAATTCTTTTCATGTCAGTCATGTAGCCACGAAGTTCTTTACCAATTTTTTCAACGCCATGGCTGCGAATTGCTTCGTTAACTTCAATTAAACGGGCATTATCAACATTGTTTGAAGTTTCTTTTAAGCCTTCGCCTAATTGCTCTAACGTTAAGTTAGCTGCGTATTCTGCTAATAAAGGTTGAGCTGCATGCGTAAATAAGTAGTTACCGTATTCAGCTGTATCAGAAATTACTACGTTCATTTCATATAACTTGTTACGAGCGATACAGTTAGCAATTAATGGTGTTTCATGAAGTGATTCATAGTAAGCAGACTCTTCAATGATACCTGAATCAACCATTGCTTCAAAAGCAAGCTCAACACCAGCTTTAATCATAGCAACAACAAAGATACCTTTATCGTAGTATTCTTGCTCTGTGATTTCAGTATCACAATCAGCTGCTTGTTCAAATGAACTTTCAGCTGTTTCTTCACGCCATTTTAATAAGTTAACGTCATCATTAGCCCAATCTTCCATCATAGTCGCAGAGAAACGACCTTCGATGATGTCATCCATATGTTTTTGGAATAAAGGACGTAAAATAACTTTTAATTCTTCTGACATATCAAACGCTTTAATTTTTGCAGGGTTTGATAAACGATCCATCATATTTGTGATGCCGCCGTGCTTAAGACCTTCAGTTGTAGTCTCTAAGCCGTATTGTAATAATTTACGTGCGTAAGCTGCGTCCATACCTTGAGCAACTAATTGCTTATGACCTAATACAGCTGCAGTTTGTAACATACCACAAAGAATTGTTTGCTCGCCCATTAAGTCAGACTTAACTTCAGCAATGAAAGATGATTCAAGAACACCTGCTCTGTCACCACCCGTTGCAGAAGCGTAAGCTTTAGCAATTGCTAAACCGTTACCTTGAGGATCATTCTCAGGGTGAACAGCGATTAAGGTAGGAACACCAAAACCACGTTTGTATTCTTCACGTACTTCAGTACCAGGACACTTAGGTGCAACCATAACAACGGTGATATCTTCACGAACTTGCATACCTTCTTCAACAATGTTGAAACCGTGCGAGTAAGAAAGTGTTGCGCCCTGCTTCATTAACGGCATTACCGCAGTTACTGCAGAAGTATGTTGCTTATCAGGTGTAAGGTTTAATACTAAGTCAGCTTGAGGAATTAATTCTTCATAGTTACCAACAGTAAAACCATTTTCAGTAGCCCACTGGTAAGATTGACGTTTTTCAGCAATTGCTGCATCACGTAATGCATAAGAAATATTTAAACCAGAATCGCGCATGTTTAAACCTTGGTTTAAACCTTGAGCACCACAACCAACAATTACAATGTTCCAGTCTTTAATGAAGTTACAACCATCGCTGAATTCTTCACGTTTCATAAAACGACATTTGCCTAATTGGCCTAGTTTCTCGC
Source organism: uncultured Colwellia sp. (assembly GCA_913061365.1). Taxonomy (GTDB): domain Bacteria; phylum Pseudomonadota; class Gammaproteobacteria; order Enterobacterales; family Alteromonadaceae; genus Colwellia. The sequence goes on along the minus strand of CAJXUT010000247.1, from coordinate 3,434 downwards.
GTAAACTCAAAGTATTAAAATAATTGCTCATGATATTTCCTTTAATTCGGTAATTAATTTGGTCAGCTTTTCTGACCTTGAAAACATCATACGCTAGCAATAACATTGCAAAAAGTGATATATTTGCATCGACACGTTGCGTTTTTTGCAACACTCAGAATTCAAGGTTGTCATTTATGGATCAAAAATCATTGGCTATGTTTGTGCATTTAAGCCAAACATTACATTTTGGTAAAACAGCACTGGCTTTTCATATGAGCCCTTCAACCTTGAGCAGAGCGATTCAACGTATTGAAGATGAAGTGAACAGCGAGTTACTTTTACGTGACAATCGCACCGTAATGCTGACAGAGGCAGGGAGAAAATTTCAACACTATGCACAGCAACAAGCTGAACAGTGGCAAATTTTTAAACAGTCTTTAGATGAAACTCAGCAAGCACTTACGGGTAAACTAAGTATTTATTGTTCAGTAACGGCTGCCTATAGCCACCTGCCCCCGTTATTAGAACGGTTTCGCCAACAACATCCACTGGTAGAAATAATGCTTACCACCGGTGATGCCTCAGATGCGCTTGAACAAGTACAAAATAAATCAGTAGATTTTGCCATTGCCGCTAATCCAGAAAATTTACCGCGCAGCGTTTATTTTCAGTATCTTGCTACCATTCCGCTAGCCGTTATAGCACCAACAATGAACTGCATTGTTCAACAACAGCTTAGTGAAAAAATATTACCTTGGGCAGAAATCCCCATCATTTTGCCTGAGCATGGCCCTGCTCGAAAACGATTTGATTTGTGGTATCGAAAAAAACAACAAGGTAAACCTAATATTTACGCAACAGTTTCGGGCCATGAAGCACTAGTAAGCATGGTTGCCCTAGGTTGTGGTGTTGGCATAGTGCCCCAAGTAGTGGTTGAAAATAGCCCTGTAAAAGATCGCGTTCAATATTTGGCTGATGTTGGTGAGATAACACCTTTTGATTTAGGCATTTGCTGTTTGAACCAGAGTAAAAGCCAGCCGTTAATTAAGGCATTTTTTAATGCTATAGCCTAAAGAACGACTTAGTGCTAAACATTTACCGAACTTGTTAAATGTCTTAATAACCGATCCATTGCTCGATATGAAAGCGCTTCGATAAGGTGTTCATGTAAAATATTCTCACTCTCTGCCATATCAGCTAGCGTACGGGATATTTTTAGAATTTTATGATGAGCACGTGTCGACAGCCCTAACTTTTCAACCGCTAACTCAAGAAATTCATTATCATCAACGTTCAAATTACAATATTTTTTCAAATCGCTTGTGGATAAATAGGCATTTGCCATTCCTTGTCGGTTTATTTGTCGTTGTCTACAAGCTTCTACTCGCGCTTGCACAACCTGACTCGTTTCATTCAGTTGAGTATCTTCAGACCAAGTTCCTCGAGGTAAACGCGCAACTTCAATTTGAATATCAATCCTGTCAAGAAATGGTCCAGATAAGCGATTTAAATAGCGAAGTACTTGCTCTGGCGTACTACGATTATCATTAAAAAATCCGGTAGGGCTTGGGTTCATTGCGGCAATTAATTGAAAACGAGCAGGAAAACATTGCTTATGCATAGCACGTGAAATTGAAACCTCTCCCGACTCCATAGGCTCTCGTAACACATCAAGCACTTTGCGCTCAAACTCCGGTAACTCATCTAAAAACAATACACCATGATGTGCTAACGATATCTCTCCTGGCTTTGGCTGACTACCACCACCAACCAATGCTGCTGACGAAGCGGTATGATGTGGTGCACGAAAGGGGCGAGTTAACCATGATTTTGCATTGATACTTTGATTACTAATTGATTGAATGGCTGCCACTTCGAGGGCTTCACTTTCAGTCATTTTGGGGAGAATTCCCGCTAAACGACTCGCTAACATGGTTTTACCTGTTCCTGGAGGGCCGATAAATAATAAATTATGACTACCACTCGCTGCAATCTCTAGCGCGCGCTTAGCTAAGGGCTGTCCAATAACATCACGCATATTAAGCTGTGCTACCGTTTCTAATTCTTCAACCGGTTTTTCAAGAACATAGGGGAGTATGATTTGGCGCGAAAAATGTGCGAATAACTGGGTTAAATGTTCTAGTGTATGAATTTTAGCTTGTTTAACCCAACTTGCTTGCTCACTGTTTTGTGCTGGTAATATCAACGTTCTTTTACTTTCACAGCATGCCATTGCCATAGGTATTTCACCAATAATAGCTCTTAGCTCTCCAGATAAAGCTAATTCTCCCGCAAATTCATACTGTGTTAAATCAACTTGGGGCAATTGCTGTGAAGCAGCCAAAATGCCAACAGCAATAGGAAGATCAAAACGAGCACCTTCTTTAGGTAGATCAGCCGGAGCTAAATTAATCGTTATTCGCTTCGCAGGAAATTCATATCCGCAATTAACAATAGCGCTACGTACTCTGTCTTTAGATTCTTTAACGGATGCTTCAGGTAGACCTACAATATGAAAAGCAGGCAGCCCATTAGCTAGGTGAACTTCTACGGTAACAAGAGGTGATTCGAGACCAACACGAGCACGGCTATAGACACAAGCAAGTGACATAATAATTCCATTTATTTGATTCCATATTTTGAGTGTAGACAACTATTGTTTATTTTCCGAATGTAATTCTACTATCATTATTTTTTATTTTTAATATAAAACTAAAAACTAAAAAAAAACTTGCTCAAAACATTAGAGCTATGGTACTAATTTAATAAGGGCATAAGTACTGAACATAAAAACTACAATAACTAGTCTGCCAAAACAAACAATGTAAGAGAAAAAAATGCAAAGATTTAGCTCAATTATTATTAACCTTCTCGTCGTGGTGATTATTAAATTACCCCGAGGGTTTTCACTGAGCTAAAGAAAAGCAAAACTGAACTACTAACCCTCGCTTCGAAAGAACCGAGGGTTTTCTGCTTTTTTAGCAACATATTGTTTAAAAAAGCGGAAAAAATTCAACATTACTTTTAGACAACTGATTTTGGAATTATCATGACCGAGAGCAAGCCATTAACAGGCGGCGGATTACTATTTAGCGTACTAGAACAGCATGGTGTAGAACATATTTTTGGTTACCCCGGTGGTGCCATTATGCCTATCTACGATGCACTCGTTGACAGCAATGTTCAACACTTTTTATGTCGTCACGAACAAGGCGCTTCATTTTCAGCAGTCGGCTATGCCCGAGCTTCTGGAAAAGTAGGTGTTTGTATGGCAACTTCGGGACCTGGTGCAACAAATTTAATCACTGGACTTGCTGATGCCCTTGCAGATTCTATCCCTGTTGTAGCGATTACAGGTCAAGTACCAACAGCAGCAATGGGTAGTGATGCTTTTCAAGAAACTGATATTTTCGGTTTATCTTTAGCCCTGTCTCTTATACACATCTCCGAGC
>CAJXUT010000246.1 GCA_913061365.1 uncultured Colwellia sp. | reverse complement strand
ACGAGATTCCTCTACGTCTCGTGGGCTCGGAGATGTGTATAAGAGACAGCTAATGCTTCTTGCTTTTGTTGGCCATTCATTATGTGTAATTTAACCCTTTTTTTGCCATTAATTTAAACAGTTTTAAGTTGAATTGCTTACTTTAAAGTAGTTCTAAATAGCCTTAATACTAAAGTTGAATTCTTTCAATTAGGTATTATACGTTATCATATGTGCAATAATAATTGTTTTTTTGTTGGCTATACTATATCTTTTGCACAACAAAATTTACGTATTTACTCGAATAATCTTTATTATATAGTTTTACATTCACTTAAATTTCGGAGAGAACACATGAAAGTAGCAGTATTAGGCGCAGCTGGCGGTATTGGCCAAGCATTATCTTTATTATTAAAAACTCAATTACCTGCAGGTTCTGAGTTATCTTTATATGACGTTGCGCCAGTTGTACCAGGTGTTGCTGTTGATTTATCACACATCCCTACAGCAGTTGAAGTTGCTGGTTTTGGTGCTGATGATTTAGCTGGTGCACTTTCAGGTGCTGATATTGTAATTATCCCTGCTGGTATGCCACGTAAGCCTGGTATGGACCGTGCTGATTTATTTGCAGTAAACGCAGGTATTATCAAAACATTAGCAGAAGGCATTGTTGCTAACTGTCCAAAAGCTTTAGTTGGTATTATCACTAACCCAGTAAACGGTACTGTGCCAATTGTTGCTGAAGTATTCAAAAAAGCGGGTACTTATGACAAAAACCGTGTATTTGGTGTAACAACGCTTGACGTAATTCGTAGTGAAGCATTCATTGCTGAATTAAAAGGCTTAAACGTAAGTGACGTGAAAATCCCAGTAATTGGTGGTCATTCAGGTACAACAATTTTACCACTTCTTTCACAAGTTGAAGGTGTAACTTTCTCTGATGAAGAAGTTGCTGCGTTAACGCCACGCATTCAAAATGCAGGTACTGAAGTTGTAAATGCAAAAGCTGGTGGCGGTTCTGCTACATTATCAATGGGCGCTGCTGCTGCTCGTTTTTGTTTATCTTTAGTAAAAGGTTTACAAGGCGAAGAAGTTGTAGATTACGCTTATGTTGACGTTGAAGGTGGTGATGCACCATATTTCGCTCACCCAGTACGTTTAGGCGTAAATGGTGTTGCTGAAATTTTACCTTACGGTGAATTAAGCGCATTTGAAGAAAAAGCTAAAAATGACATGCTTGAAACATTAAAAGCTGACATTCAAGAAGGTGTTGACTTTATGGCATAATGCCTAAATGAGACACTACCCGTAGTGAGTTATAATACTTGCTACGGGTATTTTTTTGACTTTTTTATTTTACGCCTTTTGAAATGAGAAATTCAGCATATTCTTTGTCTGTTCTCATAATGTGATTGGTAAGCCACCGCTTAAGAAATAACATTAAATCAGCACTCATTGTTCCTTGAGGATTAGCAATAAACTTTTCTTTTAACTCAACTACTTGGGCTATCAGCTCGTTGTGTTGTCGTTTGTGCTCTTCTGAATCAGCATATCCAAACTCAGCAAACATATTTTCTTCGTAGGCAAAATGCTTTTGTGTGTAGGCGGCTAACCCTGTAAATATCTTTCCTAATAATTCATCGGAACTATTTGTTAACATTGCATCATTCAATGCATTGATCATATTGACCAGTTTTTTGTGTTGTTCATCGACGCTATCGATACCAACACTCAAATCGGCAGTCCATTCAATTAGTGCCATAAAAACATCCTGAAATATTATTAATCTTTATTCAACGTTAGTGGCCGAAAAGGAATTACACAAGGAAAAAGTTACGTTAACCTGTGTTAGATCAATAAATATAATGGCAGGGGGATATGTTATCTACCCCAAGGATTAGCAGGTGTAGAAGATCGTTCTCGTGTTTTTTTAGCGCGTTTCTGCCTCAAGTTTTCAGCATCTTCAAAACTTAATTCTGCCGGTTCTCCAGGCTTTTGATGCGCAGGTACTATGCGATCTCGTGGTGGTAATTCAAATTGACTATCATCGGCAAGCGGTAAATTTTTATATTGGTACAAATAAAAAGCTTCAACTTTATTTTTTGCCCAATCAGTTTTCTTTAAAAACTTTAAACTTGATTGAATACTAGGATGTGTCTTAAAGCAGTTTAAGTTGAGATAAGCATTTAAAATCTCAAAACCATAATGGTCGACTAACTCTGTGATAACTTGCTCTAAGCCAACCCCGTGTAGAGGGTTGTTCTCGTATATATTATCTGAACTCATTAAATTGACTCTCGTGTTAAAAGTTTAAGCACTACGGTTAGCTGCAATGTGAGCTAAAGAAACTAAGGCTTGTTTATATTTAGATTCAGGTAATATTGCTAAAGCTTGAATCGCTTTATCTGCTTCTATTTCAGCTTTTTTCTGGGTATAAACTAGTGCATTAGTTTGTTTCATCGCAGTTAATATTTCATCTAAATGCTCCATGCCATTGCCGTGTTCAATGGCATCTCTAATTAACTGTTTCTGTTTATCGTTACCGTGAGCCATAGCATATAATAGTGGTAGGGTGGGCTTACCTTCGGCTAAATCGTCACCGACATTCTTACCCATTTCTTTAGCATCAGCAGTGTAATCCATAATATCATCAACTAATTGAAACGCTGTACCTAGATATTTACCGTAATCGGCCATAGCTGCTTCAGTATCGCTATCTTGCTTCGTTACAACGGCGGCAAGTCGAGTTGCTGCTTCAAAAAGCTTAGCGGTTTTACAATAGATTACCTGTAAATAACTCTCTTCAGTGGTGTCAGGGTCATTACAATTCATTAACTGCAATACTTCACCTTCAGCGACTATATTGGTGGCATCAGATAAAATATCCATAATGCGCATATCACCTAATTTAGTCATCATTTGAAAAGAGCGCGTATAAAGAAAATCACCGACTAAAACGCTAGCACTGTTACCAAATAGAGCATTAGCCGTTTCACGACCACGACGCATGTTAGATTCATCAACTACATCATCATGTAAGAGAGTCGCAGTGTGAATAAATTCGATAATAGCGGCGATCGTGCAATGGTCATCATTAAGTTTGATTGAATTAGATTGGTTCAATGCTTGTGCAGTTAGCACGGTAAGCATAGGACGCATGCGTTTGCCGCCAGCATTAACGATGTAGATGCCTAATTGGTTGATCAAAGCAACGTCAGAGTGCAATTGGCCATAAATAAGATTATTAACCTTGGTCATATCATTTTGTGAGAGTGCTTGAATTGCTTTTATATCCACTTACTTTGTTTCCGTTTGGGCTAGGTGATTTATATTAACCACTATATCGATGAGTTTTTATAACCGCTTTACCTTAATTTGTATATAAAACGGGTATATGTATAGTAAATTCTACACTATATTTGCGGATATAAAAGCTTACACAATAGGTTTATAGTGACTTTGTCGTTAATTTGTCTCTTGGATTTATTATCAAAATTAAAAACTTCAGAAATCATTACTTTTATGCTTGCTCTCCTACGTTTCTTCGCGTAGAATTCGCGCCCTATATTTTTAAAATTAGCAACACATAAAGTTGTTGCAGTACGGAGTAGCTATGTACGCGGTATTCCAAAGCGGTGGTAAACAGCATCGTGTAACCGAAGGACAAACAGTTCGTCTAGAAAAGCTTGAGCTTGAAGTAGGCGCAGCAGTAGAATTTGATAACGTTTTAATGATCGCCGATGGCGAAAACATCAATGTAGGCGCGCCTTACGTTGCAGGTGGTAAAGTTGTGGCTGAGGTTGTAAACCAAGGTCGTGCTGATAAAGTTACTATTGTAAAATTCAAACGTCGTAAGCATTCACGCAAACAAGCGGGCCATCGTCAATGGTTCACTGAAGTGAAAATTACAGGTATTAACGGCTAATTAGGAGCATTTTGACATGGCACATAAGAAAGCGGCAGGTAGTACACGAAATGGTCGTGATTCAGAAGCAAAACGTTTAGGTGTTAAGCGTTTCGGTGGTGAATCAGTGTTAGCAGGTAACATTATTGTTCGTCAACGTGGTACTCGTTTCCACGCTGGTAGCAACATGGGTATCGGTAAAGATCACACTTTATTCGCATTAGCTGACGGTAAAGTTCAGTTTGATGTTAAAGGTCCAAAAAATCGTAAGTTTGTTAGCATTATTGCTGACTAATCTTAGATTCGATTTTCTAAAAACCTCGCATCATGCGAGGTTTTTTTTTATCTATTAATTATGATTTTGTTGTGATGATTCTTTCTGAAGGAAAAATCGTCTATACTAGCAAAATATAAACCACAAGACGTTAGGGTTGTGTAGAACACCATGAAATTTGTTGATGAAGTTGAAATCAGAGTTGAAGCTGGAGACGGCGGTAACGGCTGTGTCAGTTTTCGTAAAGAAAAATATATCGAATATGGCGGCCCTAATGGCGGTGATGGCGGTGATGGTGGTGATGTTTTTTTAATTGCTCACGAAAGCCTTAATACCTTGATTGATTATCGTTTTGAACGCTTTCATCGCGCTAAGCGTGGTCAAAATGGACAAAGCCGTGACTGTACGGGTAAAGGCAGTGATGCATTGGTATTAAAGGTGCCAATTGGTACCCGTGTGCTAGATGTTGACACCGGTGAATTATTGGGTGATTTAACTCAAAAAGGTCAGAAATTACTGGTTGCTAAAGGTGGCTGGCATGGTTTAGGTAATACACGTTTTAAAAGTAGTACTAACCGAGCACCTCGCCAAAGAACTGATGGTACTCCAGGTGAGATTCGTAACCTTAAATTAGAGTTATTGTTACTGGCTGATGTTGGATTACTTGGATTACCTAATGCGGGTAAATCGACGTTAATTCGCAGCGTTTCTGCGGCAAAACCGAAAGTAGCAGATTATCCGTTTACCACATTAGTACCTAATTTAGGCGTAGTTCGCTTAGATTCTCAGCGTAGTTTTGTTATTGCTGATATTCCAGGTATCATCGAAGGCGCGGCTGAAGGCGCAGGGCTTGGTACTCAGTTCTTAAAGCATCTTGAACGTTGTCGTATTTTATTACATGTTATTGATATTTTACCTGTTGATGGCTCAGATCCGCTTGAAAACGCCAAAACTATTATCAGCGAATTAGAGCAGCATAATGAAAAACTAGCAGGTAAGCCGCGTTGGGTTGTTTTTAATAAGTTAGATTTAGTGCTTGAAGAAGAAGCTAAAGAAATAACAGACGCGATTTTAGCTGGTCTTGATTGGAAAGGTGAAGTACACAGTATTTCAGCATTTAATCGACTAGGTACTCAAGAGTTATCACCTGTCTCTTATACACATCTGACGCTGCCGACGAAGAGGATA
>CAJXUT010000245.1 GCA_913061365.1 uncultured Colwellia sp. | reverse complement strand
CTCTTCGTCGGCAGCGTCAGATGTGTATAAGAGACAGATTTAAAGCATTTTACTTTAAAACTAAACTTGCTTACTACCCTGTGCTAATGGTGGTACAGGTAAACCACGTAACGCATAAAACTCAGCAACAAAGTCATTTAATTTACCTTGCTCAATCGCATCACGCAAACCTTGCATGATTTTTTGATAAAAATGTAAATTATGCAACGTATTCAACTGTGAGCCTAAAATTTCTTTACACTTATCTAAATGATGTAAATAAGCACGTGAATAGTTTTTACATGTATAACAATCGCACGTTGGATCTAATGGCCCTGTATCAGTTTTATTTCCTGCATTTCTGATTTTTACTACACCAGTATTAACGAACAAATGACCATTTCTAGCATTTCTCGTTGGCATAACACAGTCAAACATATCTATACCGCGACGTACACCTTCAACTAAGTCTTCAGGTTTACCTACTCCCATCAAGTATCGGGGCTTATTTTCGGGAATCAAGGGGGCGGTATGATCTAATATGCGAATCATATCTTCTTTAGGCTCACCTACCGATAAACCACCGATGGCATAACCATCAAATTCAATCGCTTTTAAACCATCAATAGACACTTCACGTAAATCTTCATACATGCCACCTTGAACAATACCAAAAAGCGCTGAGGTATTATCACCATGTGCATCTTTTGAACGTTGCGCCCAACGAAGCGATAGCTCCATCGAGTCTTGTGATTCTTTATGAGTTGCTGGGTATGGCGTACATTCGTCAAAAATCATCACCACATCTGAGCCTAAACTACGCTGCACTTCCATTGAGCGTTCAGGGGTTAACATAATTTTTTCACCATTAACTGGCGAGCTAAAGCGAACACCTTCTTCAGTAATTTTACGCATTTTTCCTAAACTGAATACCTGAAAGCCACCTGAATCAGTTAAAATAGGCTTATCCCAGTTCATAAAACCATGCAAACCACCGTGCTGTTCAATAATATCGGTACCTGGACGAAGCATTAAATGAAAAGTATTGCCCAAAATAATATGAGCACCCGTTGCCTCAACTTCATCTGTTTTCATTCCCTTAACAGTGCCATAAGTACCCACTGGCATAAACGCAGGTGTTTCAACTACACCTCGAGTAAAGGTTAAACGGCCACGACGGGCTTTTCCGTCGGTGTTAATTAATTCATATTTCATTTTGGTGTCCATAAAATTTTCCTAACAGCGAAACAGGCTGATGGTTAGTGTACTAATAACGTTGCTTAACTAAAAAGGTATATCCTTTCGGTTAATGCTTATTTTGTAAGAAACATTGCATCGCCATAACTAAAAAAACGATATTTTTCGCTAATAGCGTGACGATAGGCATTCATAATATTGTCATAGCCTGAAAAAGCACTCACTAACATTAACAAGGTAGATTCTGACAAATGAAAATTAGTGAGCAATGCATCTACAATTTTAAATTCATATCCTGGCGTGATAAAAATATCTGTATCGCCATAAAAAGCGGTTAATTCTTTACCTGCATCTTCAGCTGATTTAGCGGCACTTTCCAGTGAACGCACAGAGGTAGTTCCCACCGCTACAACTCGACCACCATTAGCTTTTGTTCTCTTAATTTGTTCCACGACTTCAGGCGGTACTTCCACATATTCAGCATGCATAATGTGATCAGCTATTTCATCAACTTTTACCGGCTGAAAAGTACCTGCACCTACATGCAGAGTAACAAAAGCTAATTCCACACCTTTTTGTTTAATCTGTTCAATTAAGTCATCATCAAAGTGTAAGCCAGCAGTTGGTGCAGCAACTGCACCCGGTTTTTCATTGTAAACGGTTTGATAGCGCTCTCGATCACTATCTTCATCGGGCCTGTCAATGTAAGGAGGTAATGGCATATGACCAATATCATCCAATATAGACAATACGGATTTTTCACCCTGAAACTTCAGTTCAAATAAAGCACCATGACGAGCAACCATGATGGCTTTTGCCGTGCCTTCAAGCAATAACTCTGCGCCTACTTTCGGTGACTTACTGGCTCGAATATGCGCTAGCACAGTATTTTTGTCGACTAAACGTTCAACCAACACTTCAATTTTGCCGCCAGAAGATTTTTGACCAAACATACGAGCCGGAATCACACGGGTATTATTAAACACCAATAAATCATTAGCGTTTAACTGCGCGAGTATATCCTTAAAGCCAAGGTCGCTTATTGCGCCTGACTTTCCATCAAGTCGCATTAGTCGGCTAGCCGTACGTTCTGCTTTAGGAAATCGAGCAATTAGCTCAGTAGGTAAATCGAAAGAAAAATCAGATACACGCATGATAATATTTTAAGAAGAGCCTTGTTAGGTATGAATAACACTATACAGTGAAACGCGTGATTTTAGTGCCCGAAGCCCTTGATAGCAAGTTAAATAAGAAAATTTACTTGAGTAATGGGTTACCACTATACTGAGAGTAATAAATAATGAACTCTGTGAGATAATATGAAAATTTATAACTGTATAATTACAACGTTATTACCGAAGGTAGTGTCCCTTCCTGAGCCTTATACAGCTATCATTAGACAGTACTAGCGAACCTTTTGACCCAGCGGCACTTTACCACCTTGAATTACGGTTAACTTGGGTACAAAAGGAATATCGATATCTAATTTGGCCTTCAGTTGATAGTTGATATCTTGACCTTTATTATCTAGCAATGCTCTTATAACTTTAAATCCCCTTAGTAAACTAGTTGACACGGGTACTACAAAACGTGTTTCGCCGTAAGCTCCTACTGTAGGAATATCAGTAGCAACACCATGAGCCAAAGTTTCTCCTGCGATACTCAATTGGTAGCTAATACCGTTAAGTGGTAATTCGAAGTTATTAGGGTTGGTTAATTTTAAACCTACTTCAAAGTTTTGTTCAAAGCCATTAGCCGGTAAAGCCTTAAAAGAAACTAATTCAACGCTAGGCTCTTCGTAATCTAGATCTAACGTGGCACAGCCAGACAGAAAAAAAAGTACTGCTATAAAAAAAGCGTATATGGATAATTCTTTAGCTTTAGTCATTTTATATCCTTAGAAAGTGATCTCTTTCAACTTATAGTAAAAGGGAAATGATTAATATATTTTTCTTTTAATACTGCAATTGTTTATCAAGCGAGTACAGTAATAAATATTGTTCTGTTTAGTGCTCAACATGCCTCTTAGATATGTTGATATTAAACAATATTATTGCGAGTTATAGTCAATATTTAATTATTTTTTCTATAAAATATCACATCGCCTTTAATTTAGCGTATGCTTTTTAAACTTAGTAAAACCATTCAGTTAGTAGGCCTTTATGAAAAATCTCGCTGGCGACATAGCCAATACTATAATCAACGGCTTCGATCGCCATATTCACCTATTTATAGAAATAACCAAATCAGCTCAACAACGTTTCCATCATTGCCAATGGAGTGAAGTACAAAAGGCAGCCAAAGCGCGAACCACTTTTTATGAAGAAAGGGTAAAAGAAACTTACAATACGATTAGAGAAGATTTCTTAATTGAATCCCTTGATGATGATTTATGGCAGCAAATTAAACAAAATTATATTGAATTACTTGCTGAACATTTACAGCCAGAATTAGCTGAAACCTTCTATAATTCAGTTTTTTGTGGTTTATTTGAACGCCGTTATTATCACAACGATTATATCTTTGTAGAAAGTACTGCGCAGCGACTTGATGATAGGCCTACCCCAAGTATTTATACCACTTATAAACCTGAGATAAAGGGCCTAAAAGAGACTGTCTGCGATATTATGAATGCTCATAAAAGTACGGTTCCTTTTAGAGACTTAAGTGGCGATGTTGACGTTTTAATTCGTGCATTTCGACGTAAAGCACACAAAACTCGTTTCAAATTAGAAGACTTACAATTTGATATTTTAGATTTTACTTTTTATCGCAATAAGGGTGCTTACTTAATTGGACGAGTATTATCGCCTGCTGGTGAAACCCCTTTTATTGTTTCAGTGCTTAATGATGAAAAAGGCGGCTTATATATTGATGCCCTCTTAAGTAAAAGTGAAGACATGGCAGTAGTTTTTGGTTTTGCTCGTGCTTATTTCTTTGTTGATTGTAAACACCCTTATGCTTTAGTTAACTTTTTACAAAGCTTAATACCTCATAAAACAAAAGCCGATTTATATTCTGCTATCGGCTTTCACAAACAAGGTAAAACACACTTTTATCGTGATTTTTTAAATCACTTAGATAATAGCGATGATAAATTAGCACTTGCCCCCGGTATCAAAGGCATGGTGATGTCAGTATTTACACTGCCTTCTTATCCGTATGTATTCAAGATTATCAAAGATAAGTTTTCTCCCAGTAAAAATATGACCCGCGCAGATGTAAAAGGGAAATACAGGCTAGTAAAACTTCACGACAGAGTTGGTCGCATGGCCGATACAATGGAATATTCAGAGGTTGCTTTCCCCAAAGATAGGTTCGATGCTGAAGTACTAGAAGAATTACAAAAAGTTGCTCCATCACTTATTCGTTATGAAGATGACTTACTTATTATCAAGCATTTGTACATCGAGCGCCGTATGGTGCCACTAAACCTTTATCTAGCTAAAGCAAGTGATGAAGAAGTAGAAGCAGCCTTATATGGTTACGGTAAAGCAATAAAAGAGCTTATCTCTGCAAATATTTTCCCTGGTGATATGTTATTGAAAAACTTTGGTGTTACCCGTCATGGTCGCGTAATATTTTATGATTATGATGAAATCACTTATATGGATGAGGTGAACTTTAGGGTTAAACCTGAAGCAATAACAGAAGAACAAATTTATGCTGCTGAGCCGTGGTATTCTGTTGCACCAGGTGACATGTTCCCTGAAGAATTAGGAACTTTTGCTCTTGCTAATCCTAAATATCTAAAAGCCTTCAAAATACATCATGCAGATTTACTTACGGCAAGTTATTGGAAGCAATCTCAGAAAAATGTTGCTGATGGTGTTTATGAAGACGTTTATCCTTACCCAGATAAATTTAGATTCTGTGAAATGAAAAAAGCAACTAAATAACCATTGTCTTCCCAAGCTGCTGACAAATATATTTTGCAGCGGCTTGGATAATATAATGATGACTACACGCTGTTCCTTTGACCTCTTTGTTTATAAAACAATCGAACAGTCAGTAATTGAAACTTTATTTGTTATTTTCTCTTTACCTTTGCGCTCGCATCAGTATAATTCACCTCCATTGCAGGGGTGTAGTTCCAATTGGTAGAACAGCGGTCTCCAAAACCTGTCTCTTATACACATCTCCGAGCCCACGAGACGTAGAGGAATCTCGT
>CAJXUT010000244.1 GCA_913061365.1 uncultured Colwellia sp. | reverse complement strand
ATCTACACTATCCTCTTCGTCGGCAGCGTCAGATGTGTATAAGAGACAGGTCCTACGTTGATAAATCCTGTTGGATTTCCCATAATATATTCTCCTTGTCAGCTTAAGCTTTTGCGCTAGCTATGTTGTTTAAATGGATATCGAAAGCTTTAACGGCAACGTCATACTCCGACTCAAAATCTCCGCTGCTGCGTACATCATTCATGTAGCCTTGCATGCGTTTGAAATCAACTGGCATTACTTTAACAAAACGTTTAACGCTGTTTTCCCAGTCATTAATTAACTCGCTTGCAACGTTAGAACCTGTTGCTTCAAAGTGCTCAGTAATTAGTGCTTTTAGCTCTAGGCTTTCAGCATCAGTGTCTACGGTTTCTAGTGACACCATTTCCATATTACATTTCGCTGCAAAGTCTTTGTTATCATCAAGTACATAAGCAACACCACCTGACATACCAGCAGCAAAGTTACGACCTGTTGAACCTAAGATTACGGCTTTACCACCTGTCATGTATTCACAACCGTGGTCACCAACACCTTCAACAACGGCTACAGCACCTGAGTTACGTACACAGAAGCGTTCTCCAGCAATACCGCGTATAAAGGCAGTACCTGAAGTAGCACCAAAGAAAGCAACGTTACCAATTAGGATGTTTTCGCTTGCTTCAAACTTAGCTTGCTTGCTTGGGTATACCACAAGGTTTGCGCCAGATAGACCCTTACCAAAGTAATCGTTAGCATCACCTTCAAGTTCAAAATGTAAACCTTTAGCAGAGAAACAACCAAAGCTTTGTCCAGCAGAACCATTAAATTTAACTTTGATAGTATTTTCTGGTAAACCTTTGTCATCATACTTTTTAGAGATTTCATTTGAAATCATTGCACCAATGGTTCTATCGGTATTGATAACATCATATTCAAGTGAAACACTTTCTTGTTTTTCAAGTGCAGCTTGCGCATCTTCAATCATCTTACGGTCAATAATATCGTGAATTAGATGTTTTTGACTAATTGATTGATGAAGTGTTTCGCTCTCGCCACATTGTTCTTTGTGAAGTAGAGGTTTTAAGTCAACACCATTGTATTTCCAGTGATCAACATCACCACGTTGCTTAAGACACTGCGTTTGACCAACCATTTCTTCAATGCTTCTAAAGCCTAGTTCAGCCATAATTTCACGTAACCCTTCAGCCATCATGGTAAAGAAGTTAACTAAAATATCAGCACGGCCAGTAAAGCGGTCACGTAATTCTTTATCTTGCGTTGCAATACCAACTGGACAAGTGTTCAAGTGACACTTACGCATCATGATACAACCTTCAACAACAAGTGCTGTGGTAGCCATACCGTATTCTTCAGCACCAAGTAAGGTAGCAATCGCTAAATCGCGTGGTGTTTTAAGTTGGCCATCAGTTTGTACCGTAATACGGCTACGTAAATGGTTACGTACTAACGTTTGATGGGTTTCAGCTAGACCAAGTTCCCAAGGTAAGCCTGTATGCTTAATTGAACTTAGTGGAGAAGCACCTGTACCGCCATCATGACCAGCAATCAATACAACGTCAGCATAAGCTTTAGCAACACCTGATGCGATTGTCCCAACACCTGCTTCTGATACTAATTTAACGTTAACACGTGCTTCACGGTTAGCATTTTTAAGATCGAAGATAAGTTGTGATAAATCTTCAATTGAATAAATATCGTGATGTGGTGGTGGAGAAATCAAACCAACACCCGGCGTTGAACCACGTGTTTTACCAATCCAAGCATCTACTTTATCACCAGGAAGTTGTCCACCTTCACCTGGTTTAGCGCCCTGCGCCATCTTAATTTGTAATTCATCAGCATTCGCTAAGTAATGACTCGTTACACCAAAGCGACCAGAAGCAACTTGTTTGATACGTGAGTTCATTGAATCGCCATTTTCTAACGGCGTATAACGAATTGGATCTTCACCACCTTCACCGCTGTTACTCTTACCACCAATGCGGTTCATAGCAATAGCTAAGGTTGTGTGTGCTTCCCAAGAGATTGAACCAAATGACATTGCACCTGAGGCAAAGCGTTTAAAGATATTTTCAATCGGCTCAACTTCGCTTAAATCAATAGCTGGACGATCGCTACTTAGTTCAAGTAAACCACGTAGAGTAAAGGCTTCTTTACTTTGATCATCAACCGTTTTTGCATATTGCTTAAACTGGTTAGTATCATTACTTGCCGTTGAGTGTTGTAGTAAACGAATCACTGTTGGGCTAAATAAATGACGTTCGCCATCATTACGCCATGAGTACTCACCACCTGTTGGTAATAAGTTTTCAACGGCAATACGATTAGCTTCAGGGAAACCTTCACGATGACGTAATAGCGCTTCTTGAGCAATTTGGTCTAAACTCAAACCTTCAATACGGCTAACCGTACCAGTGAAGTACTCATCGATTACGTCAGAGTTAATACCTAAAGCTTCAAAAATTTGTGCACCTAAGTAAGATTGTAACGTTGAAATACCCATCTTAGAGAAGGTTTTCAATAATCCGCTACCTACAGCATTAGTGTATTTCTTAACTATTTCTGCATTTGTTAAGTTGCTATCAAGAACACCTTCATCACGTAAACCATACATACTTTCTAGCGCTAAGTATGGGTTTACCGCTGCAGCGCCGTAACCGATAACAGTAGCAAAGTGATGTGTTTCACGAACATCAGCAGATTCAAGAATAATATCAGCGTAAGAGCGTAATTTTTCACGAATTAAGTAATGGTGAACAGCTGCTGTAGCAAGTACTGATGGAATAGCAACATGGTCACTATCAACTTCACGATCACTTAGAATTAATATGGCATAGCCATCTTCAACCGCATCTTTTGCATATAAACAAATACGATCAAGTGCTTTTTTCAATGCACCGGCTTTGCCACTAGCTTTAAACGTAATACTAATAGTTTTTGATTGTAAGTGGTCATTATCAATGTGCTGTAACTTACGTAATTCTTCATTAGTAAGTACTGGTTGATCTATTTCTACTTTATGACAATGCGCTGCGGTTTCATCAAGTAAATTAAGTGATTTACCGATATAACCACGTAAAGACATAACTAATTCTTCACGAATCGGATCGATTGGTGGGTTAGTTACTTGCGCAAACAATTGCTTAAAGTAATGAGATAACTGTTGTGGACGGTCTGACAATACGGCTAATGGCGTATCTGTACCCATCGCACCTAGTGGCTCTTTAGAAGTGCCAACCATACCCGCAAGTACTAAGTTAAGATCTTCGCTAGTATAGCCAAATGCTTTTTGTATTTTACGAAGCTCTGCTAATGGTGGCTGTGCAATAGAAGCCGTTGGTACAGGTAACTGTTTCAACTCAATCTTATTGTCTGCTAACCACTTGCCATAAGGCTGTGCTGAGCTAACTTGTTGTTTCACTTCATCATCACTAATGATACGACCTTGCTTTAAATCAGCAATGAAGATTTTACCTGGCTGTAGTCGACCTTTTTCAACAACTGTTGATTGGTCAACACATAAAGTACCGGTTTCAGAACCCATTACTAGGGTGCCGTCTTCAGTAAGTAAATAGCGTGAAGGACGTAAACCGTTACGATCCAGTGTTGCACCAATAACGTTGCCATCAGTGAACGATAAAGAAGCTGGGCCATCCCATGGTTCCATAATACAAGCATAGTACTCATAAAAGGCATGCTTCGTAGGGTCCATATTCTCTTGTGTTTGCCAAGCTTCAGGTACCATCATCATCATAACTTGTGCTAATGAACGACCACTTAACACTAATAACTCAATTGCCATATCAAGGTTGGCTGAATCAGAGTTATCGTTATTACAAATAGGGTTTAACATGTTCAATTCAGCGTCACTGAAATTAACTGAGCTAAACAATGCTTCTCTAGCATTCATCCAGTTAATATTACCGCGTACCGTATTGATTTCGCCATTATGAGCGATATAACGGAACGGCTGTGCACGACGCCAAGCTGGGAAAGTGTTTGTTGAAAAGCGAGAATGGAACATCGCCATACCAGAAGTAGTACGCTCATCTTGAAGATCTAGATAATATTGGCGAACTTGTTCGGTAGTAAATTGTCCTTTATAAACAATTTTAGTAGATGACATTGACGTAACATAAAACTCATCACGCTCTGTAATTGCCAGACCATTAATTTTGTGTGAGGTATATTTACGTAGAACGAATAATTTACGTTCAAATTCTTGTGCAGTTAATGCCGCTGGTTTTGCAATGAATACTTGCTCAATGTTTGGCTCGCTGTCAAATGACGCAGCACCTAACATTGAGTTATCACCGGGAACAGCACGGTAACCTAATAAACTTAAACCAAGCTCAGTAATATTTTGATTTAAAATCTCTCTACATGCTTCACTCTGTTTTTCATCACGAGGAAAGAAAATCATCCCTACGCCATATTCTCCAACAGCAGGTAAGCTAAAGCCTAATGAGGCTGTTTCTTGGCTTAAAAAGTCATGGGGAATTTGAATAAGAATACCCGCGCCGTCACCACTTTTGACGTCAAAACCTGTGCCGCCACGGTGTTCCATACAACTCAACATGGTGAGTGCATTTTCAATAATATCGTGAGATTTTTTACCCTTCAGGTTTGCGACAAAACCAATGCCACAACTGTCGTGTTCAAATTCGGCGCGATAAAGGCCTTGGGACTTTTTGCTCATATCATTCATTGCTTATTCCTATTTCATCAAACTATCTCTATTAGCTAAGTTTTGCTTGCTAATATAAGTTAACTATTTTTAATGCTTAAAGTGTGCGCTGCTGATCCATCAGAGTATTACTTAGAATTTCTAGAATATCGATTGCTAAACTTCTACTGAGCCTTTATGAGACGATATGTCATTAATGAAAATCATTATTTAAAGCGGGCGGCAAAATTACCCGTAAAAAGGGTCTGAGTCAATCATTTTGTGAATATACATGCAGAAAATTTGAATATAAACAGCATAACGAAATTATTGAAAACTATTAATATTTACAATAATGCTTAACTGCATTTAACTTCGAATTAGCACTTAGATAACGCTAAACTTTCGTAAACTATTCTTTATTCTGCAAAAATAATTAAAATGCATGTTTTTTTATAGAGTAAAAACTCAGTATTTGTGTGAACGTTCAACGAAATGTTAACAATTTATCTACAAAAATAAGCTAATATTGAAGTCATACACTTTACGCTTAATTACCAAGTTATAATTTAATAAACGGCTGCTTAATGCATATTTTTTTTGTTATATTTAGTTGTTTATTGTCGTTAACTAAAATTTGAAACTCACAAATATAGTTAATTTAAGCTCATAACAAGTTGGT
>CAJXUT010000243.1 GCA_913061365.1 uncultured Colwellia sp. | reverse complement strand
CTCGTGGGCTCGGAGATGTGTATAAGAGACAGATATTATCTTTTAGAAGGAACTACAAATGACTGAAAAAATTGAAGAGGCTATTTCTGCTCATTTGGCATGGTTGAAAAATATTAAAACCGCGGTTCTCGTCTCTACTACGATGAGTAAGGCGAGCTCTGATCCTGAACTCAACACAAAACTTATAACAAAAATAGAATCTGACCATCAATGTAACTTTGGAAAATGGCTATTCGATACCAACCAAGCTGAAATTAAAGAAAGCATTTACTACGATCAAACAGTCAAATTGCATGCACAATTTCACCAACAAGCAGCAAGTATTTTGTCTTTAGCTTTTGATGGAAAAAAATCTCAAGCAAGATCATTAATTTCTTCAAATTCTGACTTTATCCAATGCTCTGAACAATTACTAAGCATATTGGAAGAGTGGAAAGCTAGTTTATAAAAAAAGCTCAATACCTTTCGATATTGAGCTTTTATTTTACATTATGCTAGTTATAACTTGTTAATATCAGCAATTATTATGCTTCAACAAACATACAACCGCGCATTTCCATGCTTGTATTGTATAGCTGCGTGACAGAACAGGTTCTGTCCTTATCACGCTATTGTTTACTATTACGCTTCAACAAACATACGACCGCGCATTTCCATGTGTAGTGCATGACAGAACCAGTTACAGTAGTACCATTGTACGCCTGGCTTGTTAGCAGTGAATGTAATAGAAGCAGTCTGTTGTGGACCAATTTCCATTTGAACACCGTGGTTAGTCATACAGAAACCATGTGTTACATCTTCTACTTGGTCAAGGTTAGTTACAATAACAGTAACTTCATCACCTAACTTAACATTGAAAGACTCTAAACCGTAAGTTGGTGCAACTGAAGTCATGTAAACACGTACTTTTTTGCCGTCACGAATAACTTTGTTGTCACTCATGGTGTTAACACCATCTTTCTTAGCAATAGCTAATGTTTCAGCAAACATTTCATCGTCACGAGTCCAAACTTTTTGAGGCTTCAATTTACTACGGTGAACCATAATACAGTCATGCGGTTCAGCAAATGTTGGTCCATCATGAACAAGCTTCATTTCATCGCCAGAAATATCAATTAATTGATCATTTTCTGGTTTAAGTGGACCTGTAGGTAAGAATCTATCTTTAGAGAACTTACATAATACAACTAACCATTTACCATCTGCATCACGTGACTCACCTTGTGTAGTATGGTTATGGCCTGGTTGGTAATGTACATCTAATTTTTGACGTAAGTAATTAACTTTTTCGCCATTGTAAGATTTAATTGCATCTTCAACATTCCATTTAGCTACTTGGCTATCTAAGAATAATGTAGTGTAAGCATTACCACGACCATCAAAAGCTGTATGAAGTGGGCCTAAACCTAATTCTGGCTCTGCTACTACCGTATCACGAGGCTTAATTTTGTTAGCAAATAAGTCATCTAATTTAGCAATAGAAATAACAGTTACAGTTGGAGATAACTTACCGTTAGCAACAAAGTACTTACCTTCTGGCGACGTATTTAAACCATGTGGTGATTTAGGTACTGGAATATAACGCGTTAATTCAGAGCCTTTACGACCATCTAAAACAGGTACATCATTACCATTGTAAGTTTTGAATTTACCTGCTTTTAATGCAGCTTCACAAGCAGCAAGACTAAAGATAACTACGTGATCACGCTCAGCACCAATCATTTCGCCTAAGTTCATACCCATTTCTGAGTTGTAACAAGTTGAAGCGAAATATTTACCATCAAAGTCAGCATCAGTATTATCTAAGTTACCGTCAACCATTACTTGGAAAGCCATTTCCATGGTTTCAGCATCAATAACATTGTATAAAGAACGGTAAGTACTAACATCTTTCATGCCGTCTTTACCGTCGTTATTCATTGGAATTTCAAATTCACCATTACAAACAATATACTTAGTGTATGGTGCTTTTTGTACACGTAAACCGTGAACCGCTTGCACGTTTGGTATGGTAAGCATTTTATCAGTTTTCATGATATCACAACGAATACGAGCAACACGTGAGTTCGCTTTATCGTTAATGAAAACATATTTACCATTGTATTGACCGTCAGTCATACTCATATGAGGGTGATGTGAATCACCCATCATGATATCAGCACTATCGCCTTTAACACGTTTAGATTCTTCAGTTAAACCCCAACCTGTTGCTGAGTCAGTGTTAAATACTGGAATACGCATTAGCTCACGCATTGATGGGATACCCATAATACGAACTTCACCAGAGTGACCACCTGACCAGAAGCCGTAGTACTCATCTAATTCACCTGGGTGAACAACTGGGCTCATTGCCAATTCTTTTCTTTGTGCTTGCGCTGTAGAAGCAAACATAGCGGCAGTCATAGGGGCAGCAACAGCTCCCGCTCCAATAAGCGCTGTTGTACCGAAAAATTTACGGCGGTCTGCACTTTCTAATGCGACTTCATTATTTTTTTGTTCTTCATTACTCATGGCTTTCTCCACTATGCTCTTTTTAAAATTAGTTTATATCGGTCTGTTATTACGCGACTTCTTTTACATTTATTTCTGTTTCTTTGTACTTAGCTTTTTTACGCGCCAACTTTTTAAGCGGCGGGCATTTTTCTTCATTGAAATAAGTTACTTGGCAATCTAGACAGTAATGACATTCACGCATGTTAATAACGCCATCAGGGTCAATTGCTTGAATTTCACATTCTTTTGCACACGTTTTACAAGGCTGTCCACATTCAGGGCGACGACGTAACCAGCTAAATAAACGAATACTATTACTGGTTGATAACGCTGCGCCTAATGGACATAAATAGCGGCAGAAGAACTTACGGTTAAAGATGTTAATAATTAATAATATTGATGCGTACAACACAAATGGCCATTCACGATCAAACTTCAATAAGAATGTTGTTTTAAATGGTTCAACTTCTGCAAACTGCTCTGCCAATGCCAGAGACTCCATAGATAAACCAAATAACGCTAATAAAATAAGATATTTGATTGCCCATAAACGCTCATGTACAGCCCATGGAAGTTCGAATTGTGGAATTTTTATGTATCGAGCAAATATATTCATTAACTCTTGTAATGCACCAAAAGGACATAACCAACCACAATAAACAGCGCGACCCCATAAGATCATCGTTACCGCAGCAGCTCCCCATAAAATAAAGATAACAGGGTCAAGCAAGAATAAATCCCAAGAGAAATCAGACATAAAGGCTTGCAAGAAAGTAAATACATTCACAACTGATAGCTGTCCGCCCCATGACCAGCCAATAAACACAACTGTAACAATTAAGAATAAATGGCGGAAATTATGCATAAAGGTTGGGTGACGAACTAATACATCTTGAAAGAATAAGCTCATCACAACTAGCACAAGTAAAATAATTAAAATGATCACTTCTGCATCTTTTTCTTTCCATACTTGCTGCGCTAAAGAAAGCTCAGGTTCAGGTAAAATAAGTGGTGGGCGATCTACATATTCATCTAGTGTGTGATAGTCAGCTTTAAAACTGGTGAAAATACTTTCTAGTGGACCCGTTTGACGACGTACTAATAATTCTAATTGCCAATCTGACGCAGGATTGAATCCATGGTGTTCACGAACAATAAAAATAGAACGCTCTTCAAACGTTGGTGCGCCATCAATATATATATCTGGTACACGACTATGATCTAAATCTCTAAAAGCAAATGCATTCTCATTTTGTAAAATTTGAATTCGGTCAAAAATTGCACCGCGTACATAACCAGAACCTTTAAATGAGTAACCTTTACCCATTAAAATCATCGCATGCTCACCTGGCTTTAATGTTGATACTAAATACTCATATTCACTATCACCTAACAGGTTACGCCCAACAGACGGGATGTCTGCTTGTGCGAAGTAAACTTCTGCAAACATATCTTGCTTTTGATCAGCCGTTGCTTCATCAACATGCTCTGCTTCTGTACCTAAAAAAGCTTCATCAACCGTTTTTCTATTAAGGTATAGTTTTCGAATGGCGCCATTACCTGTCAGTGTTGTCCAATCAGCTTTTTCATATACATCTGGGTAGATAGTTCCCATAGGCTGAATAGCTTCTTGTGTTGTACTGATAATACCAAGAGAGCGAGCAACCATTTTAGCCGATTTAACAATAGCAACATTCATTACCATCACAGTTACAGTTGCACCCGAAAGGCCATCAATATGGATAACACCTTCGGTTTTATTACCACCAACCTTTAATCGATCATCAGCACTCAAACCATCATATTGATCGGCAAAGGCATGTAATTTGCTTTCAGGAATACCTGCTAGAATAATGGGTTCGTGATGTTCTAATACTTTCGCACCTAAATAAATACCTTTAGCATCAATAGCTACAAGCATATTTACCGGTTCACCTGAATAGGCTGGAATTTTAGCTAAGTCATTTGTTTCAAAAGCATAGCCTAAAACTTCTTCTCCTTTATAAATCGTCCATATTAAAGGAGCGCCTTCCTTGGCCTGTTGTTTTTCAGAAATTTTAGTTTGTGTAGAAAAAATTTCTTTTATTAGCGGCATTGGATCTTTTGGCGGACTAACAAATAAGGCATGAGCAGAAAAGGTTGCTGCAAAGAATAACATGCAGGCAGGACCCAGTAGAGTTAGCACTTTTTTCAATAAGTTCTTAACGGGGAGAATAAACATCAAGCATCCACTTCTTAATAGAATATAGTGGATAAAATCTATTACCCACTGCGACAATATGTCACAGTGTACGCTGTTGGTATATAGCTGATATGATTTAGATCAAAAAACGATAACGAATAATTAACAATTATTCATAAATATAACCATATATTTTATAAGGTTATATGAGACAGGTTACAATAACTATTGTAACCTGTTAGAAGTTTATTAGAGTAAATTCAATGTATTAAAAATACTTTTTTAATTTAGCTGGCTAATTATCTAGATAGAAAACTTATAATTGACTAAAGAATACTAACGCGAGCAAATTTTCTTTTGCCTACTTGATAAATGGCTTTACTATCTCGGCTTATTATTAAGCTTTTATCTGTAATTTTCTCACCATCTATTTTAGCAGCACCTTGTTTGATCATACGGTATGCTTCTGAAGTACTCGCAACTAAGCCTGCTTCTTTCAATAAATTAGCAATAGCAATTTCACCATTTTCAGGAGTTAACTCAAGCTCTGGCATTTCATCAGG
Organism: uncultured Colwellia sp.; assembly: GCA_913061365.1. Classification (GTDB taxonomy): domain Bacteria; phylum Pseudomonadota; class Gammaproteobacteria; order Enterobacterales; family Alteromonadaceae; genus Colwellia. Next base: position 121 of record CAJXUT010000243.1, on the reverse strand, counting down.
CATAGCGCCTTTTTGAAAACGATTAATAAACTCATCATGGGCAGCTTGCGCCGCGGCTTCATCATGAAAGCGAGCAATCAGCTCTTTTGCTACTGTCTCTTATACACATCTCCGAGCCCAC
>CAJXUT010000242.1 GCA_913061365.1 uncultured Colwellia sp. | reverse complement strand
ACGAGATTCCTCTACGTCTCGTGGGCTCGGAGATGTGTATAAGAGACAGGGCCTAGGAAGAGTGTATGATTTATATGAAAACCCTTTAGGCAGCATTCAATATACTATCGCTAAATTTTATCGTATCAATGGTGGAAGTACTCAACATAGAGGAGTATTACCCGATATAGAGTTTCCTACGGCAGTTAACCCTGAAGAGTGGGGCGAAAGTAAGGAAGAAAATGCACTACCTTGGGATCAAATAGACCAAGCAAAATATACAGAGCTTGATAATGTTGACAGCGACGTAAATTATTTAACTTCTAGATATCAACAACGTATTAAAGATAATAGTGAATTTAATTATTTACTTGCTGATATTGAAACTTTTAAAGCTGAAAAAGATAAAAAGTCAGTTTCTCTGAATCTTGAAACTCGCAAGGCTAAACGTGAATTGCGTAAAGAGAAACAACTAATTCGTGCAAATGATCGTCTTGCTATTATGGGGAAGGGTAAAGTTGATTCACTTGATGACTTACCTGACGATTTAGAAGAGTTAGATCCATTTTTAGATGAAACAGCGCGCATTACCTTTGATTTAATCAATTTAGGTAAAATAGCAAAAAAATAAAGAAGATTGATTGAAAAAGCCGCCTTCAAGGCGGCTTTCTTGTATCTACATGATAGTGTTTTTATTTATATAAAGTGAATAAATAATCACAAAAACATAAAAATTATAATAAAAGGTTAATGTAAAGCATGTCGAAACCACTACCTGATCAAGTTCATACTAAAGAGCCTAGTATGCTTGATGCTTTTATTCCCGTTATTTCTTTAGTTCTATTACTGGCCATGTCAGTTGTATATTTTGGCAATGACTCATCTTATGGGCCTAATCAAATATCACTCTTGATTGCTATGGGGGTTGCCGCTGTTATCGGCGTTAAAAATGGACATGTATGGGATGATATAGAAAAAGCCATCGTTAAAGGAATTTCTCTTTCACTTGGCGCAGTTCTTATTCTTTTAGCTGTTGGTTCTCTTATTGGTACTTGGTTATTATCAGGTACAGTTCCCACCATGATTTATTATGGATTACAAATTTTAAACCCTAGCTGGTTTTATGCAGCAGCTTGTATTATATGTGGCATTGTAGCGTTAAGTATTGGAAGTTCGTGGACTACAGCTGCCACAATTGGTGTAGCGCTTATTGGCATTGCTCAAGGGTTATCATTAGATCCTGCAATTACGGCTGGGGCTGTGATATCAGGAGCGTACTTTGGGGATAAAATGTCTCCTTTATCTGAAACAACCAATTTAGCACCGGCCATTGCAGGTAGTGAACTTTTTGCTCATATACGTTATATGTTTTGGACAACGGTACCTTCTATCGTAACAGCCATTATTTTATTTCTATTTTTGGGTTTTAGCGAAGAAGTCATGGCAACTACTTCTTCTATTGACAAGTTAAGTGAGCAATTAGCACAGCAATTTAATATTAGCTTAGTTAACTTAGTACCATTAGCTGTACTCTTATTTTTGGCTATTAAAAAAGTACCTGCATTTCCTGCTGTTGCAATAGGGGCAATTATGGGAGGGATATGGGCAGTTTTATTTCAGCAAGAATTGATTTTACGTCTAGCTAATGACAACAGTGATACGTTAACCGCTATTATTAAAGTAGTATGGACGGCTTTTTTTGATGGTGTAAGTATTGCTACAGGTAATACTGAGCTAGATAAACTACTTAGTGGTGGTGGTATGTCTAAAATGCTTAATACCATATGGCTAATTATGTGTGCTTTAAGCTTTGGGGCTGTTCTTGAATACCTAGGTATGCTTCGAAAATTTGTTAGTGTTATTCTTGCTGCTGCTAAATCTACAGGTAGTTTAATTACAAGTACTGTGGCGACCTGTATTGGCACCAACTTGATTACAGCGGATCAATACATGGCTATAGTAATGCCAGGTCGTATGTATAAAGAAGAATATCAACGACGCGGTTTGCATCCTCTTGTATTAAGCCGTACATTAGAAGATTCAGGTACGATAACATCACCACTTATACCATGGAACACCTGTGGTGCTTATATGTATAGCGTATTACTTGTGAACCCATTAGATTATATCTTTTATTGTTTCTTTAATATAATTAATCCAGTGTTAGCCATTGTTTATGGATACATTGGTTTTAACATTAAAAAAATAATTGCTCGAACTTAATTTTAGTTTAGCCTATACATGGGCTAATTTTTCAGGATGATTTATGACTCGCTCAACTGCACGATTTTTAGCTGATTACAGCCCTGCAAATTTCACTATTGATACAGTGAACCTTACAATTGAATTAGATGATACTCAAACTCATGTTGTTAACGAATTGGTTCTTAATCGAGTAGGAGAACACCAAGAAAGTCTTGTTTTAGACGGTGAACAGTTAACGTTAGTTTCTGTGGCTATTGATAATGAATTATTAACAACAGAACAATACCAGCAGTCTTACAATAATTTAACTATAACAACAAACAAAAACAATTTTACTTTAACTATTGTGACCGAAACAAACCCTGTTGATAATACTTCCCTTGAAGGGTTATTTAAATCAGGTGGTGCTTTTTGTACTCAATGTGAAGCAGAAGGGTTTCGACGCATTAGCTATTATCTTGATAGACCTGATGTTATGGCAGTTTTTACAACTAAAGTTATTGCTGATAAAGCACTATATCCAGCGCTTTTATCAAATGGTAATAAAATTGAGCAGGGAAGTTTAGAAGATAATAAGCATTTTGCCACGTGGCATGATCCTTATCCAAAACCATGTTATTTATTTGCGTTAGTTGCAGGTGACTTTGATTTATTAACAGATAGCTATACTACTTGTTCTGGTAAAGATGTTGCTTTAGAAATATTTGTAGATAAGGGAAATTTACATAAAGCAGAACATGCTATGGCGTCATTGAAAAAATCAATGCTATGGGATGAAGAAACTTTTGGATTAGAGTATGACCTAGATATTTATATGATTGTCGCTGTTGATTTTTTCAATATGGGAGCGATGGAAAATAAAGGTTTGAATGTGTTTAATAGTAAGTATGTTTTGGCTGATAAATTATCAGCAACAGATACAGACTATTTTAATATTGAAGCTGTTATAGCGCATGAATATTTTCATAATTGGACAGGCAACAGAGTTACTTGTCGAGATTGGTTCCAATTAAGTTTAAAGGAAGGGTTAACGGTTTTTCGTGATCAACAATTTAGTGCAGACATGCATTCAAGTGCCGTGACACGTATTCAAAACGTTCGAGTGCTACGCTCATTACAATTTGCTGAAGATAGTGGCCCAATGGCGCATCCTATTCGACCAGAAAAAGTATTGGAAATGAATAATTTTTATACTTTAACTGTATATGAAAAAGGAGCTGAAGTGATTCGAATGTTACATACCTTATTAGGTCAAAATAACTTTAGAGCTGGCATGGATCTATATTTTGAACGTTTTGATGGTATGGCAGTTACTTGTGATGATTTTATTAATGCAATGAGTGATGCGTCTAATAAAGATTTAACTCAATTTAAACTATGGTACAGTCAATCGGGAACACCTTCCATACGAGTGAATGAATCTTTTGAGTCAGCTACGGGAGAATATCACCTTACCTTATCCCAGCAATCACCAATTACTACCAAACAACCTGCACCGCAGGCATTACACATACCGGTAAAGCTTGAATTGATTGTTGGTAATAGCGAAGAGTCTACTATTCAAGAACATTTAATTGAGTTAACAGAACAAGAGCAATCGTGGACTTTTACCGGGCTTGATGGCAAACCAACGTTAGCTCTATTTGCCGACTTTAGTGCGCCGGTTAAAGTAAACTTTGTTCAAGACGATGAGAGTCTATTAACCATTGTTTCGAATGCAAAGAATAGTTTCTGTCGATGGGATGCAGGTCAAAAACTGCTAATGTCAACGATTAAGGCCCTAGCATTAGACCCCTCATTTGAAATTTCAACTCAGTTAATAACCTGTTTTGTTGGTATTTTAAATTCCAATGATGATGCTGCATTAATAGCAGAGCAGTTAGCTTTACCTAGTTTTGATGAAGCAGCAGACTTAATCGAACAAGTCGATCCTATTAAGCTTGTTAATGGAATTAATACACTTACATTATTCTTAGCACAGGGACTTGAAGAAAGTTTACTAAGTAAATTTAAAGCATGTGAAATAGTTTTGAGTGATGAGAATACTTGTGAAGCAGAAGTTATCGCTCATAAGGCATTAAAAAACACTTGTTTGTTTTATCTAGCCGCAATAGAGAAATATGCAGCAATAGTTAAACAGCAATTTTCAACTTCTGACAATATGACAGATTCACTTGCGGCTTTAAATTGTGCTGCTAAGTATAACCTTGTAGAGCTCCCTATATTTATGCAAGAGTTTGAACAACAATGGAACACGACAACACTAGTGATGGATAAGTGGTTTTCATTAGGAGCAAGTGTACAAAGTGAAGATATCTTTGATCAATTATCAACACTTTTAGATCATGAGCTATTCAGTATTAAAAACCCAAATCGAGCAAGATCGTTAATCGGTGCTTTTGCGATGAATAATCCTAAATATTTTCATAGTCCAACAGGAAAAGGTTATGAATTTTTGGCGGATAAAGTTGCTGAGTTAAATACAATTAATCCGCAAGTTGCCTCAAGATTAATAACACCATTAATGCAGTTTAATAGTTTTACCAATAAGCATAGCTTATTAATGAAAGCGCAGTTAATTCGTTTACAGGCTTTACCTGACTTATCTAATGACTTAAAAGAAAAATTAGATGCAGCACTGATTTAGTCTCTAGTTCAATCTTTATTATGGCGTCTGATACCTCTATCGGGCGCAACATTATCATAAGTTGGTTTTTGTTAACCTAGTACGTACCTTCCTTCGTGAGTTAAGTATTATTAATGAAGTATTACTTTTATTTAAACATTTCTAAAAATGATTTTTTGCCATACTACAAAGGGCAAATCTATTCCATTGTAGTCAAGACTAACCTAGGAACAACGGTTCAATTTCCTGCTATGCACCTTAGAAGCCACTTAACAAATAGTGGTGTTTACGGGAGTTTTTGCTTAGAAACAAAAAATAATAAATTTTTATCATTAACTAAATTAAATTAATTTTTCGCTTTTAATTAACAATAGAGTAATAGCTTTAAACAGTGGTCTGACCATCTATTGTTTTCTATTGTGAAAATTTACATACGAAATAAGCGTTAATTCATTAACTTAGTCTATTAAAATTCTATTAACATCAATAAAATTAAAACGCCCGTTTAAAACAAGGAAAAGAAACAAGCATTTTAATAATTGCAAACCATTAAAATACAGGCATTTAACT
>CAJXUT010000241.1 GCA_913061365.1 uncultured Colwellia sp. | reverse complement strand
TACACTATCCTCTTCGTCGGCAGCGTCAGATGTGTATAAGAGACAGGAATATTATGAGTTCAACGTTTTATATGCCCTCATTAAATATGATGGGAAGTGGTAGTTTAGATGAAGCTATTAATTATATAAAAGCTCAAGGATTTAAACAGGGATTGATTGTAAGTGATAGCATTTTAAATGAAATAGGCGTTGTAAAAAGCTTTACTGATCTATTGGACAATCAGCACATAGCGAGTGTTGTATTTGACAAGGCACAACCTAATCCAACTACATGTAATGTTAATGACGGGTTAGAAGTCTTGAAAAATCATGATTGTGATTTTATCGTTTCGTTAGGTGGAGGCTCTCCACATGATTGTGCTAAGGGCATAGCATTAGTTGCTACTAATGGAGGTCAAATTGCCGATTATGAAGGTGTTGATCAATCTACAAAACCTCAATTACCATTAATTGCTATTAATACTACGGCGGGTACGGCATCAGAAATGACGCGCTTTGCCATCATTACAGATGAAAAGCGTCATGTTAAAATGGCAATTGTTGATAAACATACAACGCCTGTTTTATCTGTTAATGACCCTTCATTAATGGTGGGAATGCCTAAATCGTTAACGGCTGCAACCGGAATGGACGCATTAACTCACGCAATTGAGGCTTATGTTTCAATAGCTGCTACACCAATCACTGATGCAGTAGCATTAAAAGCGATAGAACTTATTCAAAATTACTTGCCAACAGCTGTTACTGATGGAGAGAATATTGAAGCAAGAGAGCAAATGGCATATGCACAATTTATGGCAGGAATGGCATTTAATAATGCTTCGCTAGGCTATGTTCATGCTATGGCTCATCAGTTAGGTGGCTTTTATGATCTGCCGCATGGCGTTTGTAATGCCGTATTGTTACCGCATGTTCAACGTTATAATGCGCAAGTGAGTTCTGAACGATTGAAGGATATTGCAAAGAGTATGGGCATTGATGTTCGGTCTATGTCAGCAGAAGAGGGAGCAAATGCAGCGATTAGTGCAATTGAAACATTAGCACAGAAAGTTGGTATTCCTGCAGGATTAGAAAGCTTAGGCGTTAAAACAGAAGACATTACTCTACTGGCTGATAACGCATTAAAAGATGTTTGTGGTTTAACAAATCCTAAACAAGCAAGCCACCAAGAAATTTGTGCTATTTACTTAGCTGCTATGTAAACAAAAATGACCGAACAGCTGTGTATGTTGCTCGGTCGTTCTATTTTTTTATCTAATTTTTATTGTAACCATCTGATAAAATGGTGGTTTAATTAGTTTATTTTTGAGTGCATACAACTTTTAATATAAATGTGCTTTATATTTCGGCTATTCTTTTAATTACAAAAATTCTTAATGCTAAGTCTTTAATCTTTTGTAAAAAAAAGTAGAGTGTGGTTAACAATAAATTAACAATAAATTAACAACAAGAGCTGTTATGAAAAAATACTTCCCACTCCTATTAGCAATTGGTTTGAGCAATGGGCTAGTCGCTTGTTCAGGACAAAACAAACTAACTACTGATAATGTAAAAACTATGGATGAAGATAATGTGATTACAAAAATTAAACTAAATTATCCAGTGACTAAAAAAGGCAGTGTTGTTGATTCTTATTTTGATAGTAAAGTTGCGGATCCTTATCGTTGGTTGGAGGATGACCGCAGTGATGAAACTGCTGAGTGGGTTAGTGCTCAAAACAAGGTTACTTTTAATTATTTAGATCAGATTTCTTATCGTGATACGTTAAAACAGCGTTTAACGAATATTTGGAATTATGAAAAAATAGGGGCGCCATTTATTGAAGGTGCTTATACCTATTTTTATAAAAATGACGGTCTACAAGATCAATATGTAGTATATCGATATAAAACAGGTCAATCGCAATCAAGTGCTGAGGTATTTCTTGATCCTAATACTTTTAGTGCTGATGGCACTACTTCATTAGGGCAATTAAGCTTTTCACGAGACGGTTCAAAACTAGCCTATACCATTTCAGAAGGTGGGAGCGACTGGCGCAAAATTATTATTATAGATGCTAAAACAAAGCAGGAATTAGAAACTAGATTAATTGATGTTAAATTTTCTGGAATTTCTTGGTATAAAAATGAAGGCTTTTATTACTCTAGCTATGATAAACCCAAAGGTAGCGAGCTATCAGCTAAAACAGATCAACATAAACTTTATTATCACAAGTTAGGCACAGCTCAGCAAAGTGATAAAATAGTGTTTGGTGATACAGCAGAGCAAAAACGACGTTATGTTGGGGGATCGGTTACTGACGATAATCGCTATTTATTAATTTCTGGCTCAGTATCAACGTCAGGTAATGATTTATACCTTAAAGATTTGACTAAACCAGACAGTAAATTAGTTACGATTTTAGATCATACTAAATCAGATACCTATGTAATAGATAATAAGGGAAGTCAGTTATTTTTAGTGACTAACCTTGATGCAGATAATAAAAAAATTGTCACTGTTGATGCAGCAAATCCAACCGCTGAAAATTGGACTGACTTAATTGCTGAAACTGATAATGTTCTAAGTGCGTCAACGGGTGGTGGGTATTTATTTACTCATTATATGGTGGATGCTATTGCTAAAGTTTATCAGTATGATTACCAAGGTAATAAAGTGCGTGAGATTAAGCTACCGGGTGCAGGTTCTACGTCCTCGCTTGGTGGAAAAGCCGATGCTAAAACACTTTACTTTAGCTTTACAAATACGACAACTCCATCAGTAACGTTAGCTTTTGATGTAGCAACAGGAACTACTTCTACATTCAACAAATCAAAAGTTAAGTTTGACAGTGCTAACTATGTATCAAAACAAGTTTTTTACACATCAAAAGACGGCACTAAAATCCCTATGATTATAAGTCATAAAAAGGGGATAAAACTTGATGGAAACAACCCAACGATTTTATATGGCTATGGTGGGTTTAATATCAGCTTAACACCTTCGTTTAGTTTGACGCGCGCCGTCTGGATGGAACAAGGTGGTATATATGCCGTCGCTAACTTACGTGGAGGTGGTGAATATGGTCGCAAATGGCACGATGCAGGCACTCAAATGCAAAAACAGAATGTTTTTGATGATTTTATCGCAGCTGCTGAATATTTAAGTACAGAAAAATATACTTCAAGCGACTCGTTAGCAATACAAGGTGGTTCAAATGGCGGCTTATTAGTAGCGGCTGTTATGTTACAACGTCCTGAACTGTTTAAAGTAGCTTTACCTGCTGTTGGGGTTTTAGATATGTTGCGCTACCATACTTTTACTGCTGGAGCAGGTTGGGCGTATGACTATGGTACATCAGAGCAAAGTAAAGAAATGTTTGACTACATTCATGCTTATTCCCCAGTGCATAATGTGAAAGCGGGTATCCAATATCCTGCTACATTAGTTACTACGGGTGACCATGATGATAGAGTTGTTCCTGCACACTCATTTAAGTTTGCTGCAGAATTACAAGCTAAACAAACTCAAGCTCAAGCATTACCTATGCTGATTCGTATTGAAACGAATGGTGGTCATGGTGCTGGTACACCGGCTAGTAAAACGATTAATCAATATGCTGATATTTTTGCTTTTACTTTATACAACATGGGCATTAAAACTCTTAAAAAGTAAGCTGATTTTTTTACTGTTACAAAATAGTATGTTGTTATTTCATTTGATCTAACTATTTTGTAACAGAGTTTTTATGAATACGGTGTTTTTTTCTACGATTATTAATTCAATATTACCATTCACATTTTATATATTTCTAAAACCCAATAAAGATTATCAACTTCAACTCATCTATAGTTACTTCAATTTGCTTATGGCTAATAAAAACAAATAGCAATAATTATCATTAAAAAACAACAGGTTGATTAAGTGGCTTTTGTAAAGATTGTTGTCTTTTGGTAATAACTAGACTATCTTTTGTAGAGTCTTTATAAGCGATAAAAATAGGAAATATTATGAAAGGTAATGCAAAAATAATTGAAAGCTTAAATGGTTTATTACATAACGAACTTGCTGCAATTGATCAATACTTCACTCATTCTCGTATGTATCAAGATTGGGGTTTAGATAAACTATTTGTACAGCTTGATCATGAAATGCAAGAAGAAATTACACATGCTGACGCTTTAATAAAGCGTATTTTATTTCTTGAAGGTAAACCAAATTTAACTAGCCGACGAGACTTGATTATTGGTGAGGATATCGTTTCCATGCTTACCAATGACTTAATACTTGAAATGGAAGTGGTAGCGGCTTTAAAAGAATCTATTTTATTATGTGAAAATGAACAAGACTACCAAACAAGGGAAGTATTACTGAAGTTACTAGAAGATACAGAAGAAGATCATATTGATTGGTTAGAAAAACAACTTGGCTTGATTGATAAAATGGGTATCCAAAATTACACTCAATCACATATGGGCAACCATTTAGCAGGTTAAGGAGGTTTTTATGAAAGGTAATAGAGACATTATCACTTTACTCAATAAAGCTTTAGCCGTTGAGTTAATTGCTATCAACCAATATTTTTTACATGCACGTATGTATAAAAACTGGGGGATAGAGGGGTTAAATAAAGCTGACTATAAAATGTCAATTTTAAAAATGAAACAAGCAGATGATCTTATAGAGCGAATTTTATTTTTAGAAGGCTTACCAAATTTACAAGAATTAGGTCGTTTACATATTGGTGAAAATACTGAAGAAATGCTGCAATCTAATGCTGATTTAGAGATTGATTCTCATCAAGTATTAAAAACACTTATCGATTCTTGTGAACAAAAACAAGATTATATCAGTAGAGATTTAGCGAGAAAATTACTTGGTAATGTGGAAGAGCAAATTGATTGGATTGATGAGCAACAGTATTTTATTAAGAATGCAGGCATTGAAAACTATATACAATCTAAGATGAAATCTGATTAGTCAGACTGTATATAATCAAGCAACAGATGGCTGAGCTTCTGCAATTTGCATAAGTTTTCTATTAAGTACTTTCTTAGTACATTGACAACATTTACCACATTGTGAAGCAACTTTAAGTTCATCTTTCAGTTGCTTCATTGTTTCTAAACCGTTATCTACAGCATTTTCTATTTGAGTATCTGTTACGCCGTGACAAAGACAAATATACATAATCTAACCTAGGTTAATAATAATGAATAAATGTTAACACTAATGATAACGATTATCAATTATGTATTGTGTTTTTATATACACACTCTAAGTGGCGCAGAGTAATGAGTCATTATTCATTCGTAGATTAAAAAATATTTATCGACAGAACACCATTTATTTAATGAAATAAATGGTGTTCACACTGTCTCTTATACACATCTCCGAGCCCACGAGACG
>CAJXUT010000240.1 GCA_913061365.1 uncultured Colwellia sp. | reverse complement strand
AGGGCCAGTGATGTTGCTTTGCTCAATCATGGCAGGTTTTATTCTTCTTGGAGGTAAAGACTAATGAAAAAAATACTTTTTCTTATTGTTATATTTGTTCCGTTCCTAGCCTTTGGTGATACTTACCAAAATGCTGCGGGTGCTTCTCAAATGGTTGCGGATAGTTTTGGCGAAATGTGGACTTTCTTTTTTGATGATGTACCAAGCATGCTTCAACGGTTAACTGGTTGGTTAATTGTGTGGCTGGTTAAAGCTAAAATTTATGCACAACTCGAACTGATTAAATACTCTTGGGGTGTTGCTAAAGTCATTATCCAAGACTTAAATATCATGTCTCAAATTACCTCGCAAATGTCTATTTTACCGCAAGATGTTAAACAAGCACTTGTTGATATGCGTTTATTCGATGGGGTTAATTTATTGTTTCAAGCATACATGACTCGCTTTGTGATGAGGTTCTTAAACTAATGTCAGCTAATATTTTTCATGGCGCTCCGGGCTCTTTTAAATCGGCTAGCGCTTTTTGGTTTGAGGTACTTCCTGCATTACGAGCAGGGCGTGTTGTTGTCACTAATATTGAAGGTGTTTTAACAAAAGAATCTATTGAAATAGAACTTGATGAAACCTTTCCTGATAGTGCCGATATTTGGCGCTTATCAAGTCAAACCGAAACAGGTCTTTACCTGTGGCGTCGTTGGTTTTGGTGGATGCCTGTTAAGGCATTTATCATTATTGATGAGGTTCAAGATGTTTTCCCAAATGATTCAAAAGTCTTTAAACCTGAAGACTTAGATAACCAAGGTATTGAATCAGTAAAAGACAAATTACCTGAAAAATTTTATAACCATTACAAAATTGCTATTGCTGATTTTAAGCCTGATTTATCCGAGGGAACGAGCGACGATACGGGCGAAACTATTTTAGATGAAAATGGCGATATTCTTTATCCCAAATTGATGCGCGAAGCCAATATGCGTCATCGAAAATACAACTGGGATATCATTTATTGCACCCCTGAAATTACTGAAATACATAAGCTTGTTCGCTCTGTGTGTGAGTTTGCTTATTACCATAAATATAACCAAGCATTAGAGTTTATCCCTTACTTTAAAAGAAGGCCGCGAATCCATGAACATAGCCCTAAATCCTCTGGTATACCTAAGAAAAAAGACGACGTTACCAAGTGGCGAAAAGTCCCTGTCGAAGTCCACAAGTGTTATCGAAGCACAAGCACTGGAGGCATTACAAAACGAGGAGGAGTTAACGGCTTCAAAGACCCTAGTCTTATTTTTGCTATCGCCTTACTACTTCTTTGTATCGGTTATGCGACATGGTGGGGCTTTATTAAAGAAGACCGTAAAAGTTTGCGCGAGTACAGCTTGGATGCTAACCAAGAAAACAGCCAAGTTTCTCGCAAGGCCAATGCTAAAGATACTAATTTTTCTAACACTCCTAACGCTATTTCGAGTCGTGATGAAACTCATGTTTCTTTAGCGCTCCCTTATGATTCATCCTCTATTTATTTCACAGGCTATCAAACCGTTATTTTAAATAAAGATAGAAAATACAAAGAATACTTTTTTGAACTGACTTCGGGTGATAATAAAATCTCTATGAACAGCAATGACCTCTACTATTTTGGCATTCAAGTTGAATTTGTGAATGAGTGTACGGTTAAGCTTATTGATGATGAATTATCAAAGCTTGTTCGTTGCCCTCCAAAGATAATAGAAAAACCTCAAATAGAGAAATCTAGTTATGTTGATTCAACTGTTTCACTTTAACTTATTAATCAGCGTATAAGGACGATAAGGAGGGCGAAGCCTGAGCAACGACGAAGAGGACTAATAGCGTATTGTTTTTGGGTAGTGGTTTGGATGGGTTTAGGCATTTTCCCAAATTTGAGGTTTTTTAAGTACGTAACAGTTATTACGTACTTTTTACGTTTTAGTACCAAACTTGTTTAACCAGGATAAACTGGTAAGCATTTTTTGGTACTATTTTTACCTTCTTAATCGTTCTTCATCTGGTCGATATAAAATTGGGCTAATTCTATTGAGCCAAACCAATTATAAATTGCTTTTCGAAGTTTGATTTTTTGGGAGTTCATTTCATCATTATTGTAATAAATGATAAATAACCAAGTTTTAACGAGCATGTAGGAGGGCAGTTGTTTCATAGTTCAATCATCCTTAATTGGTGTTTCTTCAATATAGTTGATGAATTGAATTATTTACAAATTTTATTTTTACTCGCAGCGTTTTAGTACCAAATTTATTTAACCAGGATAAGCCGGTAAACAGTTTTTGGTACTATTTTTTACCTTCAAGTAAATTGCCAGAAACAAATTTTGGTACTAATCTCCTAATTAACTTAATCAATCATAATACTTAGTGCTTGTGCTAAGGTTTTTTGCTGACGTCTGATATCTTTAATTTCAGCTAAGTTATCTTCTAAGCGCTCAAGTCTTTTTCTTGTTTTTCTTAAATCCTTAACAACGGCAACATGGCATAGTATCGCTTGCTTAACTGCTCCAGCTGCTGTCGCTTTACCATAATGTTGCTTTAGTTCCTCAACGAACGCTAGGAACTGAGGGTCTGATTCATTAATTTTAATTAGCATTAGCAATTCCACCATATTGATTTTTTTCTTTGTTCTAATTTTTCTTTTTTTTCAAGTTCTTTGAAACTAAGCTCTAATGGATGAATCCATAAAATATTTACAGTTAACCAAAGCATTAATTCATAAAACTTGATTTCATCTTTTATGAATCCATATATCAAAATCATTGAACCAAAAGTCATTAATAAAAAACATATACCGCTAAACTTATTTAAAAACCTCATGAATTAATCCCTTTCATTCTGCCTGTAGTTAAACTTCTTACTGTTGATGGTATGAGATCTTTATTCTCACAACATAATGAAGCCATTAATTTCAAATCATCAGCGCAGTGTTCAGGTATCCACAGTGTTATTTTTTTTAAACATCTTTCGCGCATTTTTTGCTCATAGATTGCATTACGAGAAGCCATTTTTATACCTCGTCACTGGTGACGCATTTTTTATGTTTAATTTCCTGCCAAATTTTTTCCATTTTTAAATAAAAGCTTCTACTAACTTGGTAATGGCTAAAGCTCTCTCGGTACAATGCTATAGTTCCGTAAATGTTCATGGCGTTTTCAAAGTCTTTTTGTGCTGAAACAATGATATGTCCAAGCTTACTTTTATCTGCCATATTCTCGGCTAGTTCTCTGTATAGGTCGTAATTTCTTATGCCTGAGATATGATTAAGCTTTGCATCTTTTTTCATCATTGAAATGCTTTCGTCTGATAACGTCCACATGGCATTAGTTTCTTGTTTAGTTTTACCTTGAGATATTTCGTTTGTTGCTTCACAATCTTGGCAATAATCTAAAGCCATTGCACCATGCTCGCACTCTTCATGAATTTCATCAGCATCATTTTGCGCTTGCGCTTTAGCGACAATTACGTGAATGCTTGTTTTTAGTTCCTCAATCTCCTTTAAGCCCTCATCGACCATTTTATTCATATTGGCTATGTATAAAGCTCCCTCATTTCTGATTTCTTCTAACTTTTGTTCTAGGCCAGTGTCAGTGATATTCATACTCAAAGTTCCTTGTTTAGTGTCAATTTGATGTGTACCCGTTTCGTAGAAACATAGGGGTGCGCGTTAATTTGATGCTAATCAAACAGAGTGATTGAGAACTTTAGTCAAAGAAAAATCTCGGAGTGTCTGAGGTTGTTATTTTTATGCCTGGTTGCAATGAGGTACGAATGGAAACCAAGCAGTTAAGAAAATAATGATCTTAGAAGCCGTTATTTTTATTGACGAAAGGGTGAATGAAGCTCTTTGGAACTGCTTTTGAACTTGTTTTTATGGTTTTGAGCGAAGCGTCCCCCGTTTAGTAATACGGGGGTAAAGTTTTTCTCTGCTCCGCTGTATACGTTGATAATAAAGCATCTCAGCGAGGTGTGATTTCAACAAACATTTAATAGTTTGTAATTGGTTTATCGAGGGGGCATATAGTTAACCGTTTATTTAATCTTGATTAAGACGATATATTTACTTAGTAAATATCAATTTTTTTGTTTTTTAGCTAAATGTTTTAGCTCTTTTTTAAAAACAATTATAGGTAGGCTCATAAATAACAATTCTCATTTTTTCATTTATGGTAATGTTTGATATGGACTGTAATTACTGATAACCTATTAAAAATATTAATAAAAGAATTTCAATTACCTATATATTTATTATTTATATCAGGGTTTTGACGTTGGGTTCGTAATCATGGTGACTCCATTCCTCTTCACATTATAACTAAACAATTCTCACGGCTAAAAGTACGGGCAAATCACTAGTAAATTAGGCATCATAAAAAGGTAGGATGGATGAAAACAAATCTTTTAAATATCAATAAAATTTTCACGGATAGACTTTTTAGAATACCTGACTATCAACGTGGTTATGCATGGACAAATAAGCAATTAAAAGATTTTTGGAATGATTTACGGCAGCTTGAATCAGGTAAAAATCACTATGTTGGGGTTTTAACACTTGAAGATGTTAGCGAGAAAGTTTATTCAAATTGGATTGATGATCTTTGGATTATAGAGTCAAAAAGTTTTAGTCCTTATTATATAGTTGATGGTCAACAAAGGTTAACTACTTCTATTCTGTTGCTTCAAGCAATACTGGAAGTTAACGAAGTAAAAGATAAACTTAATTATTCAACCAATGATGAAATTAGAAAAAGATTTATATTCGACTCTAAGGATGATGGCATCTCACGTTCTTATATCTTTGGATATGAAAAAGATAATCCAAGTTATGAATTCTTAAAAACAAAGATATTTAAAGAAAAAAGTGATTTAGATAATTTAGATCAAGATACAATATATACTCAAAATTTATCCTATGCTAAAAACTTTTTTGTAGAAAGGTTACAAAAACTATCTTTTAAAGAAGTAGAAGAAGTTTTTAAAAAGATAACTCAACACTTCTTATTTAATATTTACTCAATGTCAGATGATATAGATGTATATATTACGTTCGAAACTATGAACAATAGGGGTAAGCAGCTTTCTATTCTAGAACTCCTAAAGAATAGACTAATTTTCCTATCTACAAAACTCAAATGCGATGAATCTGATAGTAATAAATTAAGACACTCGATCAATGAAGCGTGGAAGTCTGTGTATCATTTTCTTGGAAAGAATAAAAAACATGTTCTAGATGATGATACATTTCTTCTCAACCATTTCTTTTATTACTTTGGTGATAAAGTGTTAAATAATGATGAACGTCCATTTAGGGTTCACCACCGAAATCTAAGGGGAATGTATCAAAGCTGTCTCTTATACACATCTGACGCTGCCGACGAAGAGGATAGTG
>CAJXUT010000239.1 GCA_913061365.1 uncultured Colwellia sp. | reverse complement strand
ATCTACACTATCCTCTTCGTCGGCAGCGTCAGATGTGTATAAGAGACAGGTTAATTACGTTAGCGTTAACTATCAGCTTTTACACTATTAAAGAGTTGACTGGTCGAGTGGTTAATTTAACGACAGTGATGGATCAGGTTAGACATCAAAATGATTTAACTGTAAAAAGCGGCTTTGAAGGGAGTAGTGAGCTGGGTCAAATATCGGTATCTTTAAATAAAACACTTGATCAATTTGCCACTGTTATTAAAGGCATTTCTTCTTCAAGTATGTCGTTAGCTTCTGCAGTAGAGCAAACGTCAAAAACATGCGAATTTAACTCGCAATCGTTAACAGATCAACAGGACGGTATCGCGTTAATTGCAACAGCAATTGAAGAATTATCTGCAACAGTGAAAGAAGTTGCTGAAAATACGCAAAGTACAGCAGCTTCAGCAAAAGATGCTGATGATAAAGCAAAGCATGGATTGGACACTGTACAGAAGTCGTATCAATCTATTGAAACATTAGCGCATGAAATTGATGGATTAGCACAACAAATTAGTAACCTACATGAAAGTAGTAATAATATAACGAGTGTGGTTGATGTTATTAAATCTGTTGCGGCACAAACTAATTTACTTGCTTTAAATGCAGCCATTGAAGCCGCTAGAGCAGGAGAGCAAGGGCGTGGATTTGCTGTGGTTGCAGATGAAGTTAGAACGCTGGCTCAACGTACTCAAAAATCTACAGAAGAAATTGAAAATTTTATTTTGGCATTACAAGGAGATGCCAATGCAGCCTTTAATGTAATTGAAGCAAGCCAGAAAAAGGCAGAGGATGCAGTTGTTAATTCAAAAAATGTAGAAGTCGTACTAGAAGAAATTACCGAGTCTGTAGGTACTATTTTTGCTATGACAGATCAAATTGCTACAGCAATAGAAGAGCAAGCTGTAGTAACTCAAGATGTAGCACAGAATGTTGTTACTGTTGAGCAAAAATCTATGGAAAGTACAGAAGGAGCTAATCAAATAGCCATAACAGCTAAAGAGCAGGCTAAATTAGCTTCTTCACTGCAAGAGATGGCGAAGACCTTTAAAGTTTGATGTATTGGTAAGTCTTAAGACATATCTATGTTTACTACTTTGAGTAGTACTATGCAGCCATTACTCAAACATTAGCTTGAAGACTTTTTAAAAGTAATTTTAGTAAATACTGCTAAGTAGATGCCGCAAAAAATTAACAAAACACCTCCAATATGAAAGGAGTAAATTTTTTCATTTAGAAAAACTGAAGATAAAACAAGTCCAAAACAGGGCATTAAATGTATAAATAAACCAGCTTTGGCTGCTCCTAATTCACTGACTCCTTTATTCCAAAATATATAGGCTAGAATTGAAGGAAAAATAGCCATGTATAATATAGTAAGTAATACATTGTTATGCCAAGTAATGGCGGTAGAAAAAAAGTGATATTCAATAAATGAAAAAGGAAATAATGCAATAGAGCCAACAAGTACTGTGATACCAAAAAAGGTGAATCCATCTAAGTTTTGTGGTCTATAACGTAATAATATTGAATAGATCGCCCAGAAAATAACTGCAACGAGTACAAATATATCTCCTTGGTTGATACTGAAATCAAGTAAACTTGGCAAATCTCCTTTTGTGATCAAAATAAGCACTCCAAAAAGAGAGGTGAATACGCCCAACCATTGCTTCTTTGATACCGTTTCTTTTAACCAAAGTGCAGATAGCACTAAAATAGCAATAGGAATTACAGATTGTAAAATTGTCGCATTTGTTGCTGTTGTGATGGTTAATCCTAGATATATAAAAGTATTGAAACAAGTAACGCTTAATATTGAAAGTAAAGTGAGGATTTTCCAATGTTGTAAAATAATGGCTCTATTTTTTTTTAACTTTGGAAGTAAAAAAGGAAAAATTATTAGTAAAGCAAGCAACCAACGTAATTCAGCCATCATAATTGGCGGTATAACTGAATGCATAGAGCGACCTAAAATAAAATTTCCGGTCCAAAACAATGTAGTCAATGATAGAAGTAAATAAGGCATTCAGTTCTCGTTTGGTAAAATTTAATTTTTGCTAGAAATATGATTATAAATTTAAACTTTATATAATTACTTTTAATTTTAAAATCAAAGAATTACATAATGATAGAATATTGTAATTACTAAGTAATCACAATACCATATTACGTTAATTTACCTAGTGTTATAGAGGAAAATAAATGAGCAAGAATACAACTCCTATTTTATATTATGTATATGATCCTATGTGTAGCTGGTGCTGGGGATATCGTCCAACTTGGGTATCTTTACAAAATAAACTCGAACCAGTTGTTCAGGTTAATAAGCTAGTGGGTGGTTTAGCTGAAGACTCAGATGTACCCATGGCTACAGAAATGCAAAACTTCTTACAACAAACTTGGCATAAAATCTCTTCTGAATTAGGCACGCAATTTAATTTTGATTTCTGGTCAAAATGTCAGCCGAAACGTTCAACTTACCCAGCTTGTCGAGCAGCTATTATTGCGAGAAAACATCAAAAAGAAAGCGCTATGTGCTTAGCTATTCAGGAAGCTTATTATTTGCATGCGCAAAATCCATCAGAAGTAGAAACGCTAACAAAACTTGCTGTTTCAATTGGGCTAGATGAAACCGTGTTTTTACAACAGATAAGTAGTGATGAAATAAATCAGCAGTTAGTGCAAGAAATAAAAGTAGTAAGATCATTACCTATACAGGGTTTCCCTTCTTTAGTCTTGTCTGTGAATGGTGAATTATTTCCTATTAGACTAGACTATAAAGATTGGCGAACAAGTTATAATCAGATTTTAGATGTTATTGAATCTAATAAACAATAAAGTTAATTAGCTAATAAAAATTTATATATTTTTATATAATCAATGGGTTAAGTGCCTAATCATTAGGATGAAACCTGTACAAAACGTTAAGCTACTTGAAACAGCTCTCTTGAACAGAAACCTATTAAAAGAGGAGTTTAAATAGGGTATACTGATTGTCAGATTATTTTACAATGTAAATATAATGTAAATATAAATATTCGCATTATATGGAAAATATCATCTTAACCAATTGTTTTTATTGTGTAAAATAAAACGTGGCATAGCTATTGCTTTGTAGTGATCATTCAACTATTAAATTACAGTGTTAAACTGTTAGAGGTATTTAATAATGCGTATTAATTTTAATAAATATTTAGTGATTACCGCATCACTTTTGTGTTTTAGTAATGTGTCATTTGCTACATCAGTTACTGATTGTGCTACAAAAAGTGCTACAAAAATAAGCAAGGGTAAAAGTGGTGATTTTGATTATGGTGATGCTACTGGTTACGATGAAGCATGTCATGACACCAACAGGTGGCAACAATTAGGTAAAACTGATGGAAATGTTGCATTAAAAGGTGATACAGGCTCTGGTAGTAGCTCTCGTGGAGGCTGGACCGAAGAATTATCTCAAAATGCAGTAGATACTGGTGATAACGGTGTTACTTGGAGAGTACAAAACTCAGACGGCACTTGGCCTACAGAATTTGGTACTGGTGAGTTAGTCGCTGGTGCTAATGTTGAGTATCAATTTGTTGTTACACGCTCTGATGAAGGCAACCATGTATTTGACCAGTTAAAAGCTTGGAATGACTGGAATGGTAATGGTGAATTTGATGATTCTGAAGTTATTATTGATGATAAATGGTATAAAGTAGCGGATACATTTGCTGCAGATAATACTGCTGGTGACGGTACTGGTGGTTATAATAATGATCCATTAGTTCGTAATGGTAGTGCATGGAATACTATTAATAATAGTGGCGTTACTGAAGCGATAGTGACTAATATAGTAAAAATTCCTTTAGATGCTGTAATTGGTGATACTTGGATACGCGCTCGTATAATTTGTGAGAACTCTTTAACTGCTCATGATCGAGATAATAATATCTTATACGCTACTGGTTATTATCACCAAGGTGAGGTTGAAGACTACCAAGTTGCAATTACTCAAGTTCCAGAACCTACAACATTACTCGTATTTGGTTCAGCATTAATTGGTTTAGTGTTGCAAAGAAAGAAATCAGTTTAAATTTTTTACTAGATTCATAAGAAGCCGCATTTTATGCGGCTTTTTTATTGCCTGCTTTAATGTAAGTAGAGTTGATTTTTACATGCCATTGAAGTTATAAGTTAATGGAATTATTATTCTACTAATAAGTTTAGGGTATATATTCTGTAATTTAAGTGAGCTATTATCTGTCCTTAGAATGGAATATAAAAATCGATTGATAAGCACTCGATGTAAATAGAGAAATGCAAAAGTTGAGAAGTACAGATTATCAAAAAGCTAGTGATCTACATTAGCCTTTTAATAATCATGTAAACGAAGAGTACTCGGTTATTTAGTTAACTTATTTAGTAACTGCTTAGCTAATTTAACTTCTGCAATATCGTCTGGTGCCATCACAATAAATTCTAAATATTCAATTGCTTCCTCATTTCGCCCAAGCTGAGCTAAAGCGAATGCTAAGTGGTATTGAACTTCAATATTGGATGAAGACATACTATAAGCCTGTCTTAAGTATGATAGACCTTCTCTCACATCGCCAAGTAAGGTTAATGCCCACCCAGTAGTATCAAAAAATGCAGGAATAGTATTGGTTATTTCTATTGCTTGTTTTGCTTTTGGAACGGCTAATTTATAATCTTTCTTCTGTATATGAATAATTGCTAAGTTATTTAATGCAATTGCTCGTTGATCTATAGGCAATGCTTTAGTTAATAAAAGCTGATATTGAAATTGTGCTGCATCCCAATTTTTTTCAACTAATAAGTGCTCTGCTAATATCTTTCGTTTAAGTGAGTCATTAGGGTGTCGGTTAACTAATGTGGTTAAAAACTCAGTGAAGTATTTTGATAACCCATCGCTATGACTAATTTGAGCTAATTTAATTAAAGCGATTATATTATTTTCATCTTTTTGTAACGCTTTAGCATATAAAGAATACGCACTACCTAATTTACCTCTTCCGCGAGCTACATCACCTTTTAAAATTAATAAGTATTTGTTATCTTTAAAGCCAGACTTTTCAGCTGACTTTATCATGATGTCAGCTTCATTAAACTCTTCTTGCTTAACTTGTAATTTTATCGTTTCTATAAAAATGGGTAAACTATTGGGTGACGACTCCAGTGCTACTGCGAGTGACTTTTTAGCACCAACATAGTCCTCGATACTAATTTGTAATCGACTAAGTCGCAAAAGCTTATGAGAGTTATCTAGCCAAAAGCCAAATAACTGAGAGAGTTGCAGCTTAGCTTCTTCTATTCGATTTAAGGCAATCAGGTTTTTTGCTCTAATTTCTCTTGCATAGTCATCTAAACGATTACTTTTAATATAAT
>CAJXUT010000238.1 GCA_913061365.1 uncultured Colwellia sp. | reverse complement strand
GGCAGCGTCAGATGTGTATAAGAGACAGATTATAAAACGTAACGAACTTCTTCAATGGCATTTAGTGTTGAGTAAATTTTTTCAATATGCTCTTTACTGGTAACAGTTACAGCTACAGACACTGATACGTAATTACCTTTAGAGCTAGGGCGTAATTTTGCTACATAGTCGCCTGGGGTATGTTTTTGTATTTCAGCAATAATTAAGTCTGGTAGTTCATCGCAAGCGATCCCCATAACTTTAAAGTTCAATACAGTGGGGAAGTCTAATAATTCATCGAAATGGGTTTTCATGGGGTTCTCTACAAATACATAAGATAGCGAAATAATACGCTAGAATAATTATCAAGCCATTTTATCATTAATAGTTATTAATAAAAACACCTAGCTATTTCGAATTAGAAAACCAGTAGGCTTTATGTAACTGAGTAAATGTAAATATTTTTGCACCACTTTCTTTTTCTATTACTGAAACTACTTTAATGCTTATGAATCAATACAACAGTGATAGCTGCTTTCTTCTGTGAAAATAACTGGTTGTAAATGGCAAGGTATGATTAAATAACTGTTATTATTTACAGTGTTTTGGTTTTTCTATGTTTTCATCTTTACTTCAGCCTGAATATTTGATTATTTTTCTTGTCGGCTCTTTATTGGCTATTTTGCTTGTGCTCTTGGTTGTCGTCAGACAAAGTACAAAAATATCTCAATTACATTTAGCACTTGAGCAGCTATCAAGCTCACAAAATAATGTGCAAACACAATGTTTTGAAAAGCAACAATTACAATTGTCGAATATTTTTGAGCAAAAAATGGCTGATCTTCGTATCAAACTATTAAGAGAGTTGAATAGCCAGAAAGAACAGTTGAATCAAAACTTAAGTCAAAACCAAAATCAAACACTTGAACAATTAATAACGCACTTAAATAAAACAACGCAAGCCAATAGAGAAGAGTTAAGTAACTCACTAATGCAAAGTAGTGGGCAAATGACTAAACGTATTGATGTATTAACACAAGCAACAGATAAACGTTTGCAAGAAATTAGTGGTCAAGTAGAAAAACGTTTAGCTGAAGGTTTTGAAAAAACGACTAAAACTTTTAGTGATATTTTACAACGATTAGCCTTAATTGATGATGCTCAGAAAAAGATTACTGAGTTATCAACCAATGTAGTTAGCTTACAGGAAGTGCTAAACGATAAACGCTCTCGTGGTGCATTTGGAGAAGTGCAATTAAATTCATTACTTAGAAATGTTTTACCTGAAAATAGTTTTAAACTTCAACATACGTTATCTAATGGCAAAATTGCTGATTGTGTTTTATTTTTACCACAACCAACAGGTAATGTTGTCGTTGATGCTAAATTTCCATTAGAAAATTATCGTAAAATGATGGACTTTGAACAAGCCAATTCAGACAGAAAGCTGGCACAACGACAGTTTAAAATGGATATAAAAAAGCACATTAATGATATTAGCAGTAAATATTTAATTGATAACGAAACTGCAGACGGTGCAATTATGTTTATTCCTGCAGAAGCTATTTTTGCTGAAATTCATGGTCACCAAAGTGATTTAGTAGAGTTTGCTAATAAAAAGCGGGTTTGGCTTGCTTCTCCAACGACCTTAATGGCAATACTAACAACTGCACGCTCGGTGTTAAAAGATGAGGCGACGCGTAAACAAATACATATTATTCAAGCGCACCTGTCTGATTTAGCACAAGACTTTAACCGCTTTAAAGGCCGCTTTGCGAGCTTGGCAAAACATATCGATCAAGCGGCGGTTGATGTGAAACAAATACATACTTCAGCAGATAAGATATCCAGTCGCTTTGAAAAAATAGAGCAGGTTGAATTAAAAGAAGAAGAAGCGATTGATACGGCTATTTCTAATGTAAGTTAATAGTGAGTGCTATATTCACTATTAACTTTGCGATGGCGACTTGTACAATGAAGAGTAAACTTAAAAAGCAACATTAATAAATACAATAGTTAGTAGAACAGGACAAAAGTAGCGTAAGTAAAATCCAAAGGCTCTTAATTTTGAGTTGCTTTGTAATTGCGCTATATCAGTCAGTTGATTGCCACGTTGCCAAATCCAGCCGACAACAATGAAATAAAAGAGTGACATTAACGGTTGTAAAATAGTGGTAAGTAGTTGAATAACCAAACCGAATAATACATCAAAAAATGCAACCAATATCATGCTAGCAACCAGAACAACCGCAGAAACTAACCAAGTAGCACGTTTGCGATTAACCTTTTTATCTTCAACTAAATAGGAAACAGGTACTTCGGTTGATGAAATAGTAGAGGTTAATGCCGCAATAGATAATAGCGTAAAGAAACATAAAGAAACGATCAAGCCGACTGAGCCCATAGAAGCAAATAATGAAGGTAAAATTTGGAAAATCAATTGTCCTTCACCAATCAAATTACCTTCACGAAAGACTTCTTGTCCTGCATGTTGCGCAACAAACAGAGCGGGTATAATCAGAAGGCCTGCTAAAAAGGCAATGAAAGTATCTAGCGCTGCAATAGATAATACTAGCTTACCTAAATCTTGCCCTTTTTTCATATACGACCCATATACCATCATACCGCCAACACCAATAGAGAGAGAGAAAAAAGCTTGTCCCATCGCTGAAATGATGAGTTTAGGCTCTAATACTTGTTTGAAATCAGGTATTAAATAGAGTGCAACGCCTTCTTGTGCACCTTCTTGTTGTAAAATATAAATCACCAAACCAATTAACATGAGCAATAAAACAGGCATTAACCGGCTAGACCAACGCTCGATGCCAGCATGCACACCTTGATGAATAATTAAGGCGCCTAACAAGATAAAAATAGGAGTGAAAATGACATTACGTAACGTGCTTGAAGTTGATAACCAATTGGCTAGGTCAATCACTCCCAATAGCTCAGCTAAAGCACTTAAAGCATGGGCTAACATCCAACCTGCAACAATGGTGTAAAAGCTCAGCATCATCATGGCGCCAATTAAGCCGATAATTCCGGCGTTACGACCCGTATTTTTAAAGCGACTCCCACAGGCTTCAATTAACGCACTTACTGGGTTCTTTTGTGTTTGGTTACCAATATAAACTTCAGCGTAAAGGGCAGGTACAGCTAATAAAATGGTCACAATGAGGTAAACAAATAAAAATGCACCACCGCCATTATTCGCGGCTTGAGTTGGAAATCCCCATATATTGCCTAAACCAATAGCAGAGCCAGCAGCAGCTAAAATAAAACCAATTCGAGAATGAAATGAATCACGGGCAGTAACGGGAGATGACATAGTTTTTATAATAATTATGGATAAGTTTTAATGTGTGTGAGCTTACCCAGTAAAACAGTCTGAGTAAAGTAGGGAATAATTAATAGCAATTGAAAATAGAGTGAGCTAGCAAGTGCTGATTGACTGTTTCAATACATCATTGACTAGTGATATTAATTATTCACTTTTGTTACACATTAAGGCTAATTTAATGCTAGTAATTTATGTTATTATCAGCAAAATTTTTTTTAGCCTTTTATAACGAGTTTATTATGCTGCAACATCAAATTATTCCGGTTACACCTTTTCAACAAAATTGTACTTTATTTTGGTGCGATGAAACGATGCAAGCAGCGGTTGTTGATCCAGGCGGTGACCTTGATCAAATCATTGCAGCTATTGATAAACGCAAATTGACTTTAGCTAAGGTATTGCTTACGCATGCGCATATTGATCATGCAGGCGCAACTAATGCTTTATCAAAACATTATAATGTTGAGATTGAAGGGCCACATAAAGAAGATCAATTTTGGATTGATTTAATTGAAGATCAAAAGCAACGTTTTGGTTTTGATTATGCAGAAGCATTTACATCTGATCGATTCTTGAATCAAGGTGACACAGTATCTTTTGGTAATATTACTTTGGAAGTATACTTTTGTCCGGGACATACTCCAGGTCATGTTGTTTTCTTCCATCGTGAATCAAAATTAGCGCAAGTTGGTGATGTGTTATTTCAAGGCTCAATAGGAAGAACTGATTTCCCTCGTGGCGATCATGCTACTTTAATCAATTCTATACGAAATAATATTTTTCCTTTGGGTGATGATGTTCGATTTATTCCCGGGCATGGTCCTATGAGCACGTTTGGTCAAGAACGTCGAAGTAACCCATTTGTGAGTGATGCTGCTGTTGGTGCAAATAGATAATATGGCTAGTTTAGTTATACGTGCACAACAACGTCTTAAAAGAATTGATTCCAGTAAAATTTTTCAGGGTATTATCATTGCGGTTATTTTATTATCAGCTTTGTTAATAGGTGCTAAAACACATAATTTACCTGAAAATATTGTTGCTATTTTAGCGATGTTAGATTTTGCAATCACCATATTTTTTGTGGTTGAAATCGTGATCCGCTATTTAGCTTTTCCCAATAAAAAGAAATTCTTTCATAGTGGTTGGAATATATTTGATACCGTAATTGTTATTGGTAGCTTAATTCCATCAGGTGGCTCTGGAGTACTATTAGCACGTTTACTACGTGTTTTCAGGGTGCTGCGACTTGTTTCAATGGTGCCTGAATTACGCTTGCTAATTAACGCCTTGCTTAAAGCAATTCCTCGTATGGGCTATATTGCCTTATTGATGTTCGTAATTTTTTATATCTACGCGGCAATTGGAAGTATGTTCTTCCATCAAATTAATGAGGTATTGTGGGGAGATGTATCAATCTCTATGCTAACGCTATTTCGAGTGGCAACATTTGAAGATTGGACTGATGTTATGTATGAAACCATGGCAGTACATCCATTAAGCTGGATTTACTATCTGAGCTTTATCTTTTTAACTGCTTTTATCTTCTTAAATATGATGGTGGGTACAGTACTTGAAATTATGAGTCAAGAGCATGAAAATTTTCGTGCTGCTCAACATGGCGAAAGTATTGAAGGGGGAGAACCTGCAAGTCGTGCCCAAATTGAAAAACTTGAACACGAATTAAGTGAAATTAAAGCCCTACTATTAAAACAATCTAAATAAATGAAGTAGATAAAATATTTACCTGTTTAAGTATTTTATCTCAATCATTAAACACTTTTTGATTTTTGAAACTTCATGATAATGGTGTCTAAGTGATTGGCAAATGCTTGCCTATCACTTTGGCTCAATGGTGGTGGTCCTCCTGTTTGAGCCCCACTTGCTCTCATGGTGTCCATAAAATCACGAATATTCAGTCGAGACTTTATATTTTCTTTGGTAAATAGCTCGCCTCTAGGACTTAATGCGATTCCTGATTTAGTGATAACCTCATCAGCCAGTGGAATATCAGAAGTGATAACCAAATCGCCATTTTGTACACGTTTTACAATTTCATCATCAGCAATGTCAAAACCAGAACTTACCTGCATAAAGTGAATTACTTTTGATGGTGGTATACGAATATGATGATT
>CAJXUT010000237.1 GCA_913061365.1 uncultured Colwellia sp. | reverse complement strand
AGATTCCTCTACGTCTCGTGGGCTCGGAGATGTGTATAAGAGACAGGTTATCTACTTTCACCTTAAAGCTAAACAAATAGTCTTTAGTAAAATAATTATCCTGTATTTACACTTTTTCTAGATATCAACATATTCCTAATTGAATATGTTGATATTTTATTCACTGAAGATAACTAGGCTTAACTCTAGTTATTTTCACTATATTGATAACTTAAACAGTTAAACTGCTCTTGTTAATAACATAGATTTGATATGGCCAATAGCTTCTGTTGGGTTCAATCCTTTTGGACAAACATCAACACAGTTCATGATTCCGTGACAACGGAACACACTGTAAGCATCTTGTAAACCATCTAAACGTTCTTCTGTTGCAGTATCACGGCTATCAATTAAGAAGCGGTAAGCATGCAATAAACCAGCAGGCCCGATAAATTTATCAGGGTTCCACCAGAATGAAGGACAAGACGTTGAACAACAAGCACATAGAATACATTCATAAAGGCCGTCTAATTTATCACGTTCTTCAATTGATTGAATGTTTTCACGAGCTGGTTGCTGAGCATCGTTGATCAAGTATGGCTTGATTTTTTCATATTGTTGATAGAATTGAGTCATATCAATAATCAAATCACGCACAACAGGTAAACCAGGTAAAGGGCGAAGTACGATAGTATCCGCTTTTAACTCTGATAATGGAGTGATACAAGCCAAACCATTTTTACCATTCATGTTCAAACCATCACTGCCACAAACACCTTCACGACATGAACGACGGAATGATAAGCTTGAGTCTTTTTCTTTTAAAAGAATCAGTGCATCAAGAACCATTAAGTCTGAACCATCAGGAATTTCTAGCTCATAATCTTTCATGTAAGGTTTAGCGTCTACATCAGGATTATAGCGGTAAATCGAAAAAATCTGTTTCATCGTCATTTCTCCTTAGTAAACACGTGCTTTCGGTGGGAAAGCGTCGCGGTGAACAGGTTGCATATTAACTTCACGCTTAGTCATTTCTTCTGTTTCTGGCGTGTAGATTGAATGGCATAACCAGTTCTCATCATCACGTTCAGTGAAATCTTGTCTTGCATGTGCGCCACGAGATTCAGTACGGAAGTTAGCAGCTTTAGCTGAACAGAAAGCAGTTTCCATTAGGTTATCTAGTTCTAAACATTCAATACGTTGAGTATTAAATTCAGATGATTTGTCATCTAATTTAGCATCTTTCAAACGTTCACGGATTTCAGTTAATTCTTTCATACCTTGCGCCATTGCTTCACCTTCGCGGAATACCGAGAAGTTCATCTGCATACACTGTTGCAAGTCTTTACGAATTTGTACTGGATCTTCACCAAACTTAGAAGATTCCCAACGATTAGTACGCGCTAATGATGCTTCTAAATCAGAATCAGACGCTTCTTTAGCTGTTTGAGTATCGTTTAAGTAAGTTCCTAAGAAGTTACCTGCAGCACGACCAAATACAACTAAATCAAGTAATGAGTTACCACCTAAGCGGTTAGCACCATGTACTGATACACAAGCAATTTCACCAACAGCGAATAAACCTTCAACAATTGTTTCTGTACCATCAGCAGCAACATTAAGTGCTTGACCGTTAACGTTACAAGGAACACCACCCATTTGATAATGACAAGTAGGTATAACTGGAATAGGTTCTTCAGCAGGATCAATATGTGCGAAAGTTTTAGATAAGTCACAAACACCCGGTAAGCGTTTATACAATGTTTCACGACCTAAATGATCAAGTTTAAGCTTAATGTGTGGACCCCAAGGACCGTCACAACCACGACCTTCACGAATCTCAGTCATCATTGAGCGAGCAACAACATCACGACCAGCTAAATCTTTAGCATTTGGCGCGTAACGTTCCATGAAGCGTTCGCCGTCTTTATTTAGAAGGTAACCACCTTCACCACGACAACCTTCAGTAACAAGTACACCAGCACCGGCAATACCAGTTGGGTGGAACTGCCACATTTCCATGTCTTGCATTTGAATGCCAGCACGAAGTGACATACCAACACCGTCACCAGTATTAATATGAGCATTAGTGGTTGAAGCGAAGATACGACCTGCTCCACCAGTAGCTAATACAGTAGCACGGGCTTTGAAATAAACGATTTCACCAGTTTCGATACAGATTGCTGTACAACCTACAACAGTGCCATCATCATTTCTTACTAAATCTAATGCATACCACTCTGAGTAAACGTTAGTTTTATTTTTAACATTTTGTTGGTAAAGACAATGAAGTAGCGCATGGCCTGTACGGTCAGCTGCTGCTGCTGTACGAGCAGCTTGTTCGCCACCAAAGTTTTTAGATTGTCCACCAAATGGGCGTTGATAAATTTTGCCTTCTTCTGTACGAGAAAAAGGTAAACCCATTTTTTCTAATTCAATTACTGACTCTGGGCCAGTTTTACACATGTATTCGATAGCGTCTTGGTCACCGATATAATCAGAGCCCTTAACCGTATCATACATATGTTGTTCCCAGTGATCTTCATGGGCGTTACCTAATGCTACGGTAATACCACCTTGAGCAGATACAGTGTGAGAACGAGTTGGAAATACTTTAGAAATCAAGGCACAAGACTTGCCTGATTCAGAAATTGCTAATGCAGCGCGCATGCCCGCGCCGCCTGCGCCAATAACGATGGCGTCAAATTCACGAATTGGAACGCTCACTTACACACCCCACACAATAGAAAAGCCATAGACTACATAGGCTAGTAACAGAACTGAAAAGAAGAATTGTAATGCACCACGTAAAAATGCTGGTTTTACGTAATCTGACAACACTTGCCAAACACCAATTTTAGCGTGAACAAGTAATGCAAGTAGTGCTAACATTGTAGCAACCTTGATACTCGTACAAGCAAAGAAACCATGCCATATTTCAAAAGTAACAGGTGGTGTTACAATAAAAAATCCAGCAAGAATCAAGGTGTATAGTACAAGTATAATTGCACTAGCTCTTAGAAGGATAAAATCATGTACGCCATTACGGCCTACTGATGCGACGATGCCTACCATAACCAAACTCCTATTATTAGAGATAGTACTAACCAAGCAATAATAATTGCTTTGGCACTAGCATTACCCGAAGCTAACTCTTCAAAATGACCTAAATCCATAAGCAAGTGACGAACGCCTGCTAATACATGGTAAGTCAGCGCAGAAAGACAGCCGAATATAATAAACATAAAGAAAAAGCCATCAATACTATCTTGAATTTGGGCAAATCCTTCAGCAGAAGAAAGAGAGGTTGAAAGGGTCAATAATAAGATACCAATAGCAAATACCATAATCACACCAGAAACACGGTGAAGAATAGAAGCATTAGCTGCCGTATGCATCTTAATTGTAGTTAAATCTAGGTTTACAGGACGTTGTTTTTTCACAATTGTTGCCTAAATAGCTCGAAAGCCTTCAACTTTTATTATTGTTACTCATGAATTACCTTATTAGAATTTAATACTTTTCTATTTTTAATCGATAACAAAAATAGATTAAATATTAAAGAGATTACTAAATAAGTAATTCCCGAAGTGCACGGTAACTGCCATTATTAAAAATAGCGCCTTAGCCATTTCTCAGTTCACCGAAGTCAAGTCATAATAACCAACTTATTTAACATTGGCTAAGTAATTCTATTAAGACTTTGGTATAAGAGAACAGTTCTCAAAACAATATTCATTCTCATTAAACAAGAAGTTTAGCGCTCTTTTTTCAACTATTAAGATGCTTAATGTCTATTTTTTCTTTAAATAAGAAACTTACTGTTTTTTCATTTATATTACTAAGTAACGAAAAGCAATTACAGAACGGCTAGATTATATAGTTGATAATGAATAAATTCAATTTCCCTTCAGCAAAAAATACAATTCTTTGAGCTTTTAGTCTAAAAAAATGTTCATAGTCAAACTTTAGTCTAACGGCTATTACATTTCATTTAAAAATTAAGGTAGAATGTCGGCAGTTTGATTTACCCAAGCGACATTTCAAAACTGATCTATTTCACTTTTTTTGAATTTAGTATTAGTTAGTTAATATATTAACAAACTACTAAGTGTATCAGTTTGTCTATAAATAATTGCAAATTAAAATTGATAGGGGATAAAACATATGGCTGATTCTATAGCCTCTCTAAGCATTGACGGTAAAGAAGTTACCGAACTTCCTGTACTAAAAGGTACTGCTGGCACCGATGTAATTGATATAAGAACATTAGGTAGCAATGGCTACTTTACCTACGATCCTGGCTACTTAGCAACTGCTTCTTGTGAGTCAGCAATTACCTTCATTGATGGTGGTAAAGGCGTATTGCAACATCGTGGTTATGCAATTGATGATTTAGCAAAAAATGCTGATTATTTAGAAGTTTGCTATATTCTACTTAATGGCGAAGCTCCAACAAAAGCTCAATATGATGAATTTAAAAGCATTATAACGAATCACACAATGGTTCATGAAAAATTAGTTCATTTCTTCCATGGCTTCTTACCTGATGCACATCCAATGGCAATGTTGTGTGGTGTTACAGGCGCGTTATCTTCTTTCTATCACAGTGATTTAGATTGTGATGACCCAGATCAGCGTAAGCGTACAGCTCACCGCTTGATTGCTAAAATGCCAACTATCGCGGCAATGGCGTATAAATATAGCGTAGGACAACCTTTTGTTTTCCCTCGCAATGATCTTTCATACGCTGAAAACTTCTTACATATGATGTTTTCTGTACCTTCAGAAGAATATAAAGTTAATCCTACTGTTGCAAATGCAATGGATAGAATCTTTACGCTTCATGCTGATCACGAGCAAAATGCTTCTACTTCAACAGTACGTTTAGCTGGCTCTTCAGGTGCAAACCCTTATGCATGTATTGCTGCTGGTATTGCTTCTTTATGGGGTCCTGCACATGGTGGCGCTAACGAAGCTTGTTTAACAATGCTTGAAGAAATTGGTAGCTTAGATCGTGTTGACGAATTCGTAGCAAGAGCTAAAGATAAAAACGATTCATTCCGTCTAATGGGCTTTGGTCATCGTGTTTATAAGAACTTCGATCCTCGTGCTACTGTAATGCGTGAAACATGTCATGACGTTCTTAAAGAGCTTGGTGTTCAAGATCCACTACTTGACGTAGCAATGGCTTTAGAGAAAGTTGCTTTAGAAGATCAGTACTTTGTAGAGAAAAAACTATACCCTAATGTAGATTTCTACTCAGGTATTATTTTAAAAGCTATTGGTATTCCAACAAGCATGTTTACTGTAATTTTTGCTATGTCACGTACTGTTGGCTGGATTTCTCATTGGGATGAAATGTTAACTCAACCAGGTCAAAAAATTGGTCGTCCTCGCCAAAAATACACTGGTGAAATTAACCGTTCTTTTGTGCCTTTATCTCATAGATAATCGTAAAGTAACATTACTCCTGTCTCTTATACACATCTCCGAGCCCAC
>CAJXUT010000236.1 GCA_913061365.1 uncultured Colwellia sp. | reverse complement strand
TCGGCAGCGTCAGATGTGTATAAGAGACAGGCGGACTTCCTTTTCGATAGACGATCGATAATTGAACAAACGTTGGACCACAAGTAACAGGGTGCATTTCAAGTGACTCTTCGTATCGACTACCTACGACCATATTTTTACCAATAATGGTGTAACCTAAGCCCGCAGAAATACAACCTAAAATACCATCAGCACTACTCATCACCATTTGCTCATCATTACTTCTATCAGCTTGTTGCTGCCAAAATAACGCATGCTTTCGATAGCCACACCCTTCTTCTCGCACAAATAATACGGGATCATAGGCACTTTCTAAAGGCGCTACCATCACTAACTCTTCTTTAACAATAGGAATTCTAATAAGATTTTCATGTTTGGGCGCATTACCTAATGCTGCACAATCAACCTTATTGTTGAGCACTGAAAAAACCAATCTGTCACTGGTATCAGTATAAATTTTTGTCCGAATTTGCGAGTGATTTTGCTTAAGCTCTTTTAGCGCCAGTGGCATATGAACAGCGGCAAATGTTTCAGGCATTCCTACTCTCAAATCGTAGCTGCCCTTATCACGTAAAATTGCTGATGTTGCTTGATATTCTAACTGTAAAATTTTTTCAGCATACTCACAGAGTTTGTGACCACTAGGGGTCAATTGAAGTTTTCTTCCAACTAAATTAAATAGCTTAGTATCTAATTCTGTCTCTAGTTTCTTGACCCTATTGGTAATATTGGATTGTACCGTATGTAATTTATCAGCTGCCCCTTTAATGCCGCCTTCATCAACAACAGCTTTAAATGTTTTTAAAGTTAAAATCTCCATAAGCTTCTCTTTTTCAGAATTCTTTATTCTATATAATTCAATTTTAAAGAATATCAGAATAACTTATTATTTGTTTATATTATTTAATCACGAGATAAAAAGCATGCTAACGGACTTAACTAAACCCCGTGTCTATTTTGCAGGTATCTGTAGTTTAATGGTAACCGTTGGTGTAGCACGCTTTTCCTACAGTTTACTGTTGCCAATTATGCAAAACAGTACTGGCCTAACCGAATCTACAGGCGGTTGGTTAGCTACAACTAATTTTATGGGCTATATGTTTGGCGTACTGCTAGCTGCAAGCATGCACAACATGAATTACAAATATAATTTACACCGTCTTTACCTCATTTTGAGCATAATCACTACTGTTGGCATGTTAATGACTACCAATACGATTATCTGGGCATTATTACGATTTGTTGCTGGTATTTGTGCTTCAGGCGGTATGATTATCGCCTCAGGCTTGATATTAAAATGGCTAGTAAAACATAATCATCGGGCCGAGTTAGGTATTCATTTTTCTGGTGCAGGCCTGAGTATTGTGATCACATCTTTACTTGTAGAAGCTATGTTAACAATGTCAGCTGACTGGCAGCAACAGTGGATCGCTTTAGCTGTTTTAGCAGCCATAGCTGCTATTCCTGCATGGTTATGGATGCCCCACCCTTATACTGATGGCAAAGTTGATGTAACTGTTAAAGATAACCCGCCAACCAAAGCTTTTACCACATTAATGATGTTAGCTTATTGCTGTGCCGGATATGGCTATGTTGTCAGTTCCACTTTTATTGTTGATATAGTTGAGGGAGTTGAAAGTCTTCAAGGACTTGGCGCTTTTGCTTTTTTATTGGTTGGATTAGCAGCAACACCTGCAGCACTTTTATGGGATAGAATCGCAAGAAATGTTGGTTACTTAAAAGCATTATTAGCCGCATATATAATACAAGCTGTAGGGATTATTTTGCCCGCCCTAAGTAATTCACTACCGATGGTTTTATTAAGCGCGTTACTATTTGGTGGTACTTTTATCGCTTGTGTTAGTTTGGTATTAACAATGGCCGGTAAATTTTACCCAAGTAATCCTGCTAAGTTTATGGGAAAAATGACATTAGCATATGGTACTGCACAAATTATTGCACCAGTAATTACAGGATATCTTGCAGAAGCATTAGGAAATTATCATATTGGATTGTATCTATCTGCTGCAGTTATGATGGTAGGTGTACTATTTTTGTTTGGCTTATTGAACATAGAAAGAAATGCTCAAAAAGAACATAACGTTATGCCTAAAAATGAGAAGCAAACTTGTTAGCAGTTAAAATAAACTAACTTTTTCACTCTAGAATAATAAGATAACTGAATTTATTTATTTTGATATTAGCGTGTTATAAGACATAACACGCAATCAATCTACTTAGTGATTAAACAGTACTTGCAAGTGTAATTAATGTTACTTTATACGGGCTTTTTCGCCAACATGGTAGCAAACTGTAATTTTGCACCATTGTGCATAGTGCCTACCTCTTCATTATATTTAATCATTTCCCATCCTGCATAAGCTTCACTCAATTGCCCTGTATTAAATGTGAAAGGGAAACGCACGGGGCATGGATGTTCTTCAGTGTTCATAGCACAAACAATAAGGTTATAACCACCAGCTAAAGTATGCTTTTGCATGTCGGCCACAACATTATCAACACGAGAAGGGTCTATAAACATTAAGGTGACTGTACAGCTAATAAACCCATAATCTTCAACAAGGTTTGCATTTTCAATATCATAGACTTGCGCTTTAATACTGTTTAGGCTTTCTTCACTAATAATACTTTGCAGCATATCAATAGCGCTAGGGTTACTATCAATGGCAGTAACATTAAACCCAAGTTGATTAAGATAGACAGCATTTCGCCCATTCGAACACCCCATATCTAATGCAGCACACGGTTCAATAGTTTTACACGCATCTACAACTTCACTATGCGCAGGATTTAGGCCGTAACGGCTGTTTATATCTATCATGGTAACCACTATTTTTTTAATGAGGGTAATTTATTTATCATAACTTTACCCAGTTAATGAGAATGGTCATATCTTATAGTTTTTATATAGTCAGTCAACTCCACCGCCCATTAGAAATAAGCTAATCAACCTTAGTCGTTTTAGCATCGTCGACTAATAAGATGGTTTTAAAGGTAAACTTCAAACCATTGAGATAAATCTTTTATAATGTTGGATATGATTATTCACGTAAACCTAAAGCTCAAGAACATCATCTTTTATGAATTTAAAGGTGCTACCCCATATATCACAAATTATTTGAACTTCTTCTAACACCGCATCATTGAAAAGATTGTTTAGTGTTAAATAGACATTGGCTCCTTTACTGACAACGCTATCAATACTTTGTAGTTCATATAAGCGAGACATAAAAATGTTTTCATCTTCCGCACACTTAAAGATTAAACCCGCTATTTCTATGTACATCATTCACACTCTAACATTGCAAATATTTATTATAGAACTGATAGGCAGTTTTTAGCTAAAAAAAGACAAAAAAAAAGGCTTAGATATTAATCTAAGCCTTCTCTTGTGGACGTTTGCCCGAATGTGGCGGTGAGATAGAGATTTGAACTCTAGGATCGACATTAAAAACAAAAGCAAGTCATTGATTAACAGTATTTAATTAAGGATAAAAGCAAATCAGTTTTGTCAATTGGTTATATTAATTGACTATAGCGAAAAAATTAAGACTTGCCAAATAAATTAGTGCTAATCGTATTGTTACTATTTACCTAGAATGGTGAAAACACTTCATAATAAAGTATCGATATGATTTTGATTGATTCATTATGATTATTTAAATTGTAGCTAAGTATAATAACCTGGTATGATGCGTCGAATTATTTTTGATTAGTTGTTATTTAGTTATGGATACAGGGGAAGTTCTTGTTATTGATTTATTTGCGGGGCCTGGAGGCTTGGGAGAAGGTATTTCATCATGTAAGCATGATAATGGCAGTAGCCCCTTTCAAATAGCTATTTCAGTAGAAAAAGAACCTTCAGCACATAAAACACTTACTACCAGATCTTTTTTTAGAAAAATAAAAGATAACCCCATTGCTAGAGAAGACTACTATTCATATGTTCAAGGAAAATTAAAACGAGATACACTGTTTTCTAAATACCCTGAACAATCAAAAGCAGCTCAAGAAGAAACGTTAAAAGAACCAAAAGCTTTAGGTGAAGACAATAAATTAATTCATAAACGTATTCGTGAATTAATTAGTAATCACCGGGGACCTAAAGTTGTTATCGGTGGCCCCCCATGTCAAGCATATTCCCTAGCCGGCCGCTCTAGAAATTCAGGCATTAAAAACTACAAGGCAGAAAAAGATAATAGAAATTTCCTGTATATGGAATATCTCAAAGTTATTTCTCTTGCACAACCAGATATTTTTATCATGGAAAATGTCAGGGGGATATTATCTGCAAGGATTAACGGCAAAGTTATGTTTCCTCAAATTCTTAAAGATTTAAGAAAACCCGGCCGTGTAACTAAAATTAAAAATGTACCCGGATATCGTATTTATTCTTTAGTGGTGGATGCCGTTAATCCTAAAAACCCCCAGTATAAGAATTCGGCTGATTTTTTAATTCGTTCAGAATTATATGGCATTCCGCAAGCACGACATCGCGTAATTTTAGTTGGTGTTCGTGAAGATAACAATTCAGTACCTGGCACCATTAAACAAGCAGAAGAAACTATTACTGTTGAAAGTATACTGAGTGATTTACCTCCATTAAGAAGTGGCTTTTCAAAACAAGAAGATAGTACGATAAACTGGACTAATACTGTAAAAAAACACGCAAAAAAACTAAAAAGAATCCTTAACGTTAACTATACGAAAGAACAACTAGATAAATTAAATTTGCAACCTGTGGCTGGATTAACAAGAAAGAGTACTCAACATGACCTGCAACAAGAAGCTCAAATTCCTTACCCATTAAAAGAGTGGTTATTAGATCATGACTTAAATTATGTATGCAACCATGAGACTCGAGGTCACATGGAAGCGGATCTACTTCGCTATGCATTTTGCTCTGCATATGCACTGTTAAATAATGGCGTATCTCCCAAATCACGAGATTTTCCTGAAGAGCTAGCCCCAGCACATAAAAATTGGAAAACAGGAACTCATGCTGATCGTTTTAGAGTACAAGCAGCAAACAAATACGCAACTACCGTCACAAGCCATATATCAAAAGATGGCCATTACTTTGTACATTATGATCCCAAGCAATGCAGAAGTTTAACTGTACGCGAGGCTGCAAGACTACAAACATTTCCTGATAATTATTTTTTTGAAGGCACTAGAACCCAACAGTACGTTCAAGTAGGAAATGCTGTACCTCCATATTTAGCACATAGTATTGGGCGCATTGTTTTGGATTTACTTAATCAAGCAAAATAGTTTCATATCAAAATCAATACTATCAACCTTTAAATCGAAATATAGGAAAACCAAAACAAGTGCTTTTGTATGTCCTAACATTAACTATTGAAATCTGATCCATAAATGGGGCGATTACACTTAGTTAATGCTTAATGATAATATTCTTCTCTGTCTCTTATACACATCTCCGAGCCCACGAGACGTAGAGGAATCTCGTAT
>CAJXUT010000235.1 GCA_913061365.1 uncultured Colwellia sp. | reverse complement strand
ATCTACACTATCCTCTTCGTCGGCAGCGTCAGATGTGTATAAGAGACAGATATTTGACGCTTCATAAATGGCAAATGGCAATATTTTGACTTATAGCAATTTTATTAAAGAAAATAAGAGTTTTGCCGATAATAAGTTTATCTAGAGTTCAAATAAAGCTCTCACAATAGTGTATTTCAATAGTTAGAGCATCATTTTGTAACTATTTTTAAAGAAGGATATACATTATTTTAGTAGCGTTACAATCAGCTACAGTTTAACAGCCTTAATAAAGGAAATTATTAAGCTATTTCATTAATAACAAATTTATTCGTAATATCAAAGATTAAGTCTGATATTTAAAATGGAAAGCTCATAATAAATATGATTCATCTCAAATATATAATAGTTGGCATGTAATTAGCTTAGCTTTGATGTAATAAATCAAATAATAATATTTTGACTAATAATAGGAATTAAGATGTTAATAATTAATGGTACTGCTGAATTAATGTGTGATAACAGTGAGTTAATTGCGGGCACTCGTCATGAATTCAATATGTTTTCAAAAGAAATGCCTTTTGAGCAACAACTTACAAAAATTGAAGAATATTTAGTAACTCGAGGATGGGATAATATCGAAGTACTAAGTAATGGAATAGTTAGTGATGTAGAAGATATAACTCATAATGTTTTACAACAAGCTTATGATAAAGCAAAAACTGAAGGTTTTGCCGTTACTATTAATAATACTCCTTTAAATTAACTTTAATATTAATAACTAGCTAATACTAATATAGCTCTTTACCTAAATTAATTAGCATTAAATATTGTATAACTAAATAAACTTCTGAATAAATCAGAGGATGTATATAGTAAAAAGATACAATTTTTATTTTCTAATTTTTTAGACTAAACTTGTAAAGCAACGCATTTGGAGGCGTCTATGACACACGCATCATTAAAAAAATACCAACAAACCACTAGAAGCACTGCACAGCAGGCTTCACCTTACCAGTTAGTCTCAATGTTATTTCAAAAATTATTAGATAATGTTGCCACAGCAAAAGGTGCTATTTTTCAAAACGATTTTGCAAAAAAAGGTAATGAAATATCAAATGCTATTGCAATTATTGGTGTTTTAGAAGGATCATTAGACTTTAAAGAGGGCGGTGAAGTATCTGAAAACTTAGCTTCAATTTATCGTTTTTGTTCTGAACAACTGCTTGTTGCCAGTACAGATAACAGTCCTGAAAAATTAGAAGAGATTATCCAAATACTTCTACCAATAAAATCAGGGTGGGATTCTATTCCACTTGAAACGCAGAGCCAAGTTAGCTTTGATAGTTAATGATATACAACAACAACTCCAATTAATTACTACCAAGTCGCAGGAGTTATTAACGCGACTTGAGTATGATATTAATTCAGATACAACGCTTGCAGTAGATGAGATCAATGATCTTCATAGTGAACGCTCTCAACTTATATCAAACTTATTCAACAAATATTCTCGTGATGAATTACAGGCTGAGTTGATACTTATTAATAATATTCTTAGATTAGATTCTGATTTAAAAGCAAAAACAAATGAATTAAAACAAGCCTTTGCCAGTAAACTTATTAAAATACAAAAAGGAAAGAAATCAACCTCTACCTATAAAAAGTATTAATCAATAAAACTCCCGTTTTTTAATAATTGAGCATTTCATTAATTGTCCTATAATAAAGTATATAACAATATTACAGGTTGTATACAATGCTATCTTCCAGTCCATTAACCGCATCAATTGATATTCAAAAAGCATCAATTACGCTGGATACGTCAGCCATACCTAATAAAATAGTGAACAAAAAAACATTAGGGGAATTCGCTGATGATATTTTAACTATTTCTTCGCTTGGTCAGGAAAAGCAACATAAAGAAAATCAAATAAATAATCAAGAAATGGAGATGGCAAATGATGTTGTGAGAGTCAGTTCAAGTATTGGTAGGGCCCAGAGTTTGGGCAGCTTGACAAATAATCAAGCAATCAAGTTGTATAATAAAATCGCAGCACTTTTATAAGTAAATTAAAGCTATTTAAAAGATAAAAAGTTAATTATTTTGCTTAACTACTCCTGGCATATTTTCTAACTGAGCTAATAAATAGCTACTAGTAGAGTTCAAACCCGAAACGATTAAATCCATTGCATTATACTGAGCATATAACCGTGCTTCTAGAGATTCCATTCGACGATTAAATGCTATATTGTCATCTTCTATCCGGTCTAATTGATTCGTTCTGCTGTCTATGCGATTCTGAATGATGCCATCTGACTCTGTATAAAAGTCTGTTAAGCTCTTCAAAGACGCTGCAAAACCATCGGTGGTGGAAGTGCCGATAAAAAACTGTTCGATACCATTCACATCATTGCTAATCTGTTCATTTAAGTCATCAACATCTAGTGTTAAAACACCATATTGATCACTACTCACACCGAGCTCAGATAAAGAAAGAGTATTTCCACTTCCTATATCAAAGCCTTTACTCAATTCTTGACGTAATTTCCCCATTACACCACGTAATAATGAGTCACCAGCTAAAGCACCTGCACCATCTTCACTTGCTGCGCCAAGCGTTTTGCTTAACTCTTGCAGTTCGTTATAGCTTTTAACAAAGCTTTTTAAACCAACTTCAATATTCGAATTATCCGCACTAAAACTAATTTGACTAATGCTATCGTCAACATCATGCATTTTTTTAGCGGTTATATCCACACCATCAATAACATTTGTGAACTCGTTGGTGCTGTTTGTAACAACAAGAGTACCATCAATAGTTATTTGGGCATCAAGGGGTTCACTAACTTCAGTTAGGTTTGTAACGGGTAGTCCTGGATCATAAGCAAGACGAGATAAACCAGCAGCATTAGTATTATTACCATCACTAACATCGGTAACAGCTATCGTTATTTCATTAGCAAGGCCTGTTTCTTTGCTAGTTAAAACAAGATGTTGGCCATCATCACCTGTAATAATTGTAGCTGTTATAGAGTCATTATCATCACTATCATTAATGGCATCACGAAGATCACTTAACGTGTCAGTTGCTCCAACACTAATAGTAAAGTCATTATCACCTGAGCTAAAGTCAAGGCTTCCCTCTCCTACAGCTTCACTATCAGTAAAAGCAGAAGACGACAATTTATGGGCTTGTGCTAAAGTATCAACTTTAACAGAATAACTTCCTAGTTGTGCATCTTTGCTACTAGTAAGATTAATAAAGCTATCTGCTCCGCTAGCTTTTCTGAGCTGAAATGTACTAGCATCAGCTAAATCACTAATAGAGTCTGTAACACTTTCTAGCGCTGACTTAAGGGCGCCAACAGCTGATATATCAGTTGTAAGCTTTGCCTGCTGAGCATTAGAACGAGAAACATAAGGAGCGGTTTCAGCACCAACAATTGCTGATACGATTTCACTAACTTGTAATCCAGAACCTATACCAGTAAAAGTTAAATCAACCATA
The DNA here is from genome assembly GCA_913061365.1 of uncultured Colwellia sp. Lineage (GTDB taxonomy): Bacteria > Pseudomonadota > Gammaproteobacteria > Enterobacterales > Alteromonadaceae > Colwellia. The sequence goes on along the minus strand of CAJXUT010000235.1, from coordinate 2,073 downwards.
AATCCTCTTTATATGCTTACAAAACCATAGCTTTATTAATAATAACTTTGATAAAAATAATGTAATACTTATACCTTAGCGTCAACAAAACCGCCAACCATATCAGATAATTTGGCCACTAAAGTGAGTACTTCTTCAGAAGGAAACTGCTTAACCAAATCACCACTACTTTTATCTATCACTTTAATCACATCGCGACCTGAATCTTTATCAACTGAGAACTCTAGACCTCTATTCATGTCACCTACAAAATCCTGCAATTGTTGCGCCACTTTCTCTAGCTGTTCAGGCGTTAATGGCTGTTTAGCAGTAGGCTGTTCTGACGTCTTTTCAATAGCTTCCTGCTTAGCAATATTCTTTTGCTCTTGAATACCATTAATATCTTTAATTAATGGGGCATTATTTTCCGGCTCTGCTTTTTTAACAATTTCGGGGGTTACATTAGTAGAGCTAAGGTCAATGCCACTTGGTATTACACTCATTATAGACTCCTTACTATATTACTACACTTATTTATAACCTAAACACAAAAAGGAAGAGGTCTATTGGCCTCTTCCTTTTAAATATATCAGGCCTATTTTGGCTACTTTGACTAATTAACCAATTAAGCTTAATGCAGCTTGTGGCAATTGGTTAGCCTGAGCTAAAATTGAAGTACCTGCTTGTTGTAATATTTGGTTTTTAGTCATATTAGCTGTTTCTACAGCGAAATCTGTATCTTGAATTCGACTACGAGATGCAGATACATTCTCTTGGATATTAGATAAGTTGCTAATAGTATGACCAAAACGGTTTTGCAATGCACCCAAGTCAGCTCGCTGTTCATCAACCTGTTTCAATGCAGCATCAATTGATGCTAATGCAGCTTGAGCACCGGTACCATCAGCACCACTAATATCAATAGAACCAACCGCTGTACCACCCGTAGCACTACCATCTGTACCAAGAGCTACAGTAGTTGCTGTATCAAAAGCACCACCATCAGAAGTTATACTACTTGCAATAGCAACTGTTGCTACTTCATTGCTTGTTGAGAAAGTGATACTACCAGAACCATCAGACTCAGCACGAATACCTAAGTTACCAACATTGTCGTTAATTGCATCAATTACGTCATCAGTACCAGCACCCACTGCAAGTGCAAAATCTACTGATTTAATAGCACCGTCATCATCGGTAACGGTAAAAGTAAGTGTTTCTGCAGCATCACCCACTTGAGTGTTGTTATAAGTTGTGATTGTTGCTGTTTGACCTGCAATTGAACCTAAGTCTGATGCTTTTATGCTTGATAAAGTCATGTCAATTGTTTCGTTAGCATTAGCACCAACTTGGAAGCTTTTTGTACCGAAGCTACCATCTAATAATGTTTGATCACCGAACGAAGTCGTATCTGCAATTCGAGTTAACTCTTCTTGTAAAGCTACAACTTCTTTTTGTAGTGCAGCACGGTCATCTGAAGAGTTTGAACCGTTAGCTGATTGTAATGCTAACTCACGCATACGTTGTAAAATATCAGTAGAGGCTTGCATTGCACCCTCAGCTGTTTGCGCCATTGAGATACCATCGTTAGCATTACGTTGTGCAACACCTAACCCAGTAACCTGTGAAGTTAAACGGTTTGAAATTTGAAGACCCGCAGCATCATCTTTAGCACTGTTAATACGCATACCTGATGATAAACGTTGCATTGCTGTTGCTAGGCCCTCACCTGATTTTGTTAAATTACGTTGTGCATTTAATGATGTGGTATTGGTTACTACTGATAAAGCCATGATAGAACTCCTAAGTACAAAAAATAAGTACAGTTAATTTTTAACTTCGAAGCTTTTATTTTATCAACCAAGCTCCGTGCTAATTACTTTAACGGCAGCTTTTAAATTAACTTTAACTTTTTTAAAAAAAAGATTAAAAAATTTTCACCAACACGAAAATAATAAGCATTAGATAAGAAAACAATAACTTAGCGCTCAACAGTAAAAAATTTCAACAAGGTTATTTATAATGATAGGAGGAACAAAATGAATAAATATTATAATAGTGATATCGCAATCACCTAGAATATGGAAATTAAGT
>CAJXUT010000234.1 GCA_913061365.1 uncultured Colwellia sp. | reverse complement strand
TACGAGATTCCTCTACGTCTCGTGGGCTCGGAGATGTGTATAAGAGACAGTCTTAATATTTTGCACTTTCAACTTTCCAATAGACGGTTTTAACTTCACCACCTCTTAAAAAAGTAAATGATACTTCATCTCCTTTTTTAAGATTTGCCATGCGCTTTTTAATTTTGAAAGCTGATTCAATATCAGTAATTTTATAACCATTGATAGACAATAAAATATCCCCCCCTAGCAATATTGATGTATTACCAATAGTGACATTTATATTACCACCTCTAAAACCTAATTTATCGGCTAACGTTCGTGGTATAATATGTTGGATAAGCATGCCATGGCCTGCAACATTATTTAAGGCGTAAGATTGCTGCTTATTTAATAAAAAAGGAATAAAACCAGAGAATGTTCCCGGATCGCTTTCAATTATTTCACGAATCGTATCAACAGAAACAACAAAGCCTAAACCATTACTGCCCCCACTTTTCGACAAAATATGACTAACAATACCAATAATTTCACCTTTGCTATTAAACATCGGGCCACCTGAGTTGCCCACATTAATCGACGCATCTGTTTGAAGTAAGCGAGGCGAAATATTGCTTACTGGAATTTCTTTGCTATCGCGAATACCGCTTAGATAACCCACAGATAAACTATGACTAACACCATAAGGCGCGCCAATAACCATCACTTGTTCACCTATTTGATAGTCCCCCGCTTTTGCTAAAGCTAATGGCTTTATATTTGTAGGCACATCAACCGCTTGAATCATAGCAAGATCAATCATCGACTCTAACCAAACAACGTGACCACTTGTCTTGGTACCATCAGCAAAAACGACTTCAATAGATGTAGCTTTATCAACAACATGGGCTGCGGTTAAAATACGACCTTGTTGGTTAATCAGCGCCCCCGATCCTAAAGAGCCAGCAACACTTGCTTTGTAAGTCGCTTGTCCAGGCTTAGGGCCTGCAATTGCTTTAACATGTAATTCAACAACAGCAGGGTTGACAACTTTATAGAGTTTTTGAATGTTATTATCTGCACTCGCACAAGACGTAATAAAGCTTAAGCTAGCTAACACCAGTAAACGTAAAATAATCATATGTAATAAAATGACCGTTATAAAAAATTTTGCTTAGTTTACCTAAAATTAGCTAATTAATCAGGTGAAGTATCAATGAAATTGTTACTATAGTATGTGAATATGTTTCTCAGGATAAATAAATGCAAATAATCGCACTACTTGCTATCGCTTCTTTATTATGGCTAATTTGGCAATTAATTAGAGCTAAACGTTTTACCCGCTTTAAGCAAAAAATCGAAGATGAATTAAAGGACAAGGTAATAGCCCATATTATCGAAGAGCTTAATGAAACTCGTAGTGAAATGTATCCCAATAATGAGTGCCATCAAGAAGCTACACTTTTTTATTGGTGTCAATATAAAAGCCGCATATTACATGCGGCTTTACATAGAGAAATAATTACTGAGAAGTGGTTAGAAGAGTCAGGTAATTTACGTAATGCTCAACATTTATTTCATATTGAAAGGCAATACTTACTCTAAATGTTCTGCATCTATATTTTCATAGTACCCACTATAAAATGGGTACATGATAACTTTTACGCTTTAGAAAATTGTAGATCCCAAACACCATGTCCTAAACGTTGACCACGGTTCTCAAACTTGGTTAACGGTCTAGATTCTGGACGAGGCACATAATCATTACTTTCAGACACGTTATTATATCCTTGAGCACTTTGCATGTCTTCTAACATACACTCAGCATAGTTTTCCCAGTCAGTTGCCATATGAAAAACACCACCAACCATCAACTTTTTACGAATGGTTTCAACAAAATCAGCCGAAACAATGCGACGTTTATGATGCTTCTTTTTATGCCAAGGATCAGGGAAGAATAATTGTACTGTAGTTAACGTATTTTCAGGAATGCAATCAGCTAAAACTTCAATAGCATCATGTTCAAAAACTTTTAAATTGCTCACGCCTTCTTCCATTGCTAAAGCAATACAAGCACCAACACCGGGTTTATGAACTTCAATACCTATAAAGTTTAATTGAGGCGCAGCTTTAGCCATTTCAACCAAAGATTTCCCCATACCAAAGCCAATTTCTAATACGATAGGATTGTCATTAGCAAAGAGTTTTTTCATGTCAATTAAACCATCAGTATGATTTAGCCCCATGGTTTGCCAATGATCATTTAAAGCACGTTCTTGCGCTTTTGTTAATCTGCCTTCACGTTTCACAAAACTACGAACTTTACGGATATATTTACCTTCTTGTTCCGCTTGTTCTATCGTTTTATGTGTTTTCTCAATTTTATCTGTCATTTTCTCTAATCTTTTAACTGGAAACGATTATAGTCATTTCACTAAATGCACTCTCATTAAACTATTAATTTAATATGTATGGATAAGTGAGGTGAATCTATGAATTATTGGGTAATAATTGCTTACTATTACGCTTCTCTAAAAAAGTGTTTGTAAATTTAATAATGAAAACTTACTTAGGCTGAATAAAATTATTCAGCCCACCAAACATCATATAACTCGCTTACTGCAACAGAAGTTGCGCCATTATCTGTTAACCACTTTTCAACTGCAGTACGATTTTCATCAGTACAAGAACCTAGTTTTTGTGTGCAGATAAGGCCATGCCATAAAGTATCGCCCTCACCACCAAAACCTAAGCCACTCGGTTGAATGATTTCACTAAAAAATTTATCAATAAAAGTATCAATTTCATCGCTAGTTATGTCTTCTTTTAATTGCCAAGCGACATCAAAACCTAACTCTTGAAATTCATCAACTCTCAATTTTTTACGTAGTCGTTCGCTGCGATTTTTTGCATCAATCTTCATTGCATTGTCTCATCGTATAATATTCAAAATAATTGTCGCCATTATACAGATATAGCTCCACGCATTAAAACAAATTTATTCAACACTAAATTCAAGTAAACGGTAAAAGCGATTAAAATAATACTGTTCACTTTTTAAGGTAACTTTTCTACCGTGCCGCTTTGCTTGCTCTGATAACTCAGCCATTAAATCACAACGCCAAAAATCACCTAAAAAAGGTTCCATTTTTTCAAAAATTGAATTAAACATCCCTATTCTATTAAAGAAATGTCTATCTTGATTTTCTCCATAGTCAGCAATAATAATACGACCACCCGCTTTTGTTACCCGTATTGTTTCCGATAATACATTTGCGCGAGAAAAAACGGGTAATTCATGTAATAAAAAGAATAAAACAGAACTATCAACACATTGATCAGCAATGGAAATTTGTTCTGCATTCGATATAAACAACTGACACTTATCAGCTAACGTATGTTCAGGTATTTTATTTTGTATTTGCTTTAATTGAATAGGTGCTATGTCAAATAAAAATAGTTGCTCTACATTTTCATGTGCGGCTAATTTTGGAAAAAACTCACCATAAGCACAAGAAATCCCTGCAACGGTTTGTTTATCATTTACAAGTTCATTTTCAGATGAAAATAGGCTTACCGCATCTTGTGCTATTTTATGATATTGCCCCCAAAGGATCCTATTCACAATAAAAGGCCGATCAAAAATATCAACACCTTTAGGTGATAAATAAGCCCACCAATAATGTTTAGCTAAATATTCAGGTAAAGCGTATTTGCTGTATTCTTTTTTACTAATGGTGGTAGAAACGCGATAAGGAAGAGTATTTGTAATCATGATGTTATGAGCAAAAATGAAAAAATTGAATGCGTTACAATATAACGACTTATTGATAAAAACAAAACACTTTTTGAGTCAATGAATATAATTAGTTACACTGCCCCACGCTTTTAAAAACGAAGTTTAAAACCATTAAAACATCAACTCACGCTACGCCAATACAAAAAACGAAAATATCAGCTGAGTCTGCTATACAATTTTCATCACAAGTAGTTACTTGGTATCACCACCAAGGACGAAAACATTTACCTTGGCAACAGAATAAAACACCTTATAGCGTTTGGATTTCAGAAATAATGCTACAGCAAACACAAGTAGCAACAGTTATTCCTTATTACCAACGTTTTATGAAAAGCTTTCCGACCATACGAGATTTAGCATTAGCAGATGAAGATAACGTATTGCATCACTGGACTGGGTTAGGTTATTACGCCAGAGCTCGTAACCTTCATAAAGCAGCGAAAATGATCACTACCGAACATAATGGCATTTTTCCTGAGGATATTACGCAAGTTATCGCTCTGCCAGGTATAGGACGTTCAACAGCTGGCGCCATTTTAAGTTTGTCGTTAAATCAACACCACCCCATTTTAGATGGTAACGTAAAGCGAGTTCTCGCTCGAAGCTATTTAGTTGAAGGTTATAATGGTTTAGCCAAATTTGATAAAGCGTTATGGTTATTAAGTGAAACCTTAACTCCGGCAATCGATACAGGATTTTACACGCAAGCAATGATGGATCTTGGGGCAACAATTTGTACGCGCAGTAACCCTCGTTGCGATATTTGCCCAGTAAAAACTAGCTGCCTAGCATTAGCTAGTGCTCAGCAAACAGATTTCCCTCAAAAAAAACCAAAGAAGAGGATTCCAGAAAAACATACCATTATGGTTATTCCTAGAATCACTACAGCAGCTACCGATAAGGTTCTTATGGAAAAGCGACCTCCTGCTGGCATTTGGGGTGGCTTATGGTGTTTTTACGAAGTAAGTAATAAAGACGAAATCCCTAAGTTATTACAATCATTAGGGTTAAGTGTTTCAACAAGTTGTAACCCACAGCAAGAGTTAACAACATTTAGACATACCTTTAGTCATTTCCATCTTGATATATCTCCAATTATCATTGAGTGCACCCTGACAAATGCTAATAATCCACCACAAATTAATGATCAAGAAGTTAGCGAACCAAGAAAACAAAAATGGTATGATTTGCATAATGAAGCTAACGTAGGTTTAGCCGCATCAACCAAGAAACTAATTAGCTTATTGCAAACAGGTTGATACCAACAATAAATCACAGCAACAATTACTTAAAATTTAATAAGAGAAAATTATGAGCCGTACAGTATTTTGCCAAAATCTTAAAAAAGAAGGTGAAGGTTTAGCTTTTCAACTATACCCAGGTGAAGTTGGTAAGCGTATTTTTGACAACATTTGCAAAGAAGCTTGGGGTCAGTGGCAAAAAAAGCAAACAATGTTAATTAATGAAAAGAAAATGAACATGATGAACCCTGACGATCGCGCTTTTTTAGAAACAGCTATGGTCGCTTATTTGTTTGACGGGGTAGAACCTGATATTGAAGGTTATGTACCTCCATCATCAACCTAATATTAAATTAATGTCACTAAGAGCTAAGAGTACAAAATAAAATGGTTTACATAACTAATTATTGCTTTGTATCTTAGCTCTCCTTCTTTAAACATTATAATTTAATGTTAAATGCCCTCCTGTTCTAATTTTTTATAATACCTACAGACTAAAATATCCTCGCCTTACCGCTATTTTAAAAATAATAGTAGATATTAGTGCCTAACTATCTGTCTCTTATACACATCTCCGAGCCCAC
>CAJXUT010000233.1 GCA_913061365.1 uncultured Colwellia sp. | reverse complement strand
ATACGAGATTCCTCTACGTCTCGTGGGCTCGGAGATGTGTATAAGAGACAGGATTCAAATATAGTAACAAGCGATTTTTCTGAGGCTATCTTGGTAAATTCCAATTTAAGTGGCGTAACGATAAAAGGAAGCTCTTTTGAAAATGCGGACTTTTCAGCTGCTCAAATGGAAGGGTTAACACACAGTAATTCAAACTTTTCTGCCTCAATTGACCCACCAAAAAACAACATAATAAGAAACAATAAATTAATAACTATCAAAGAGAAATTATGAAAATAACTTTAACACTTACTTTACTATTGCTAGTTACTTTTTCTAGTTATTCAAACGACGATGAATTTAATTCTGAAATAGCTTGGGATGAAATAATATCAACCATCCAGTCAGAATATGCTTATTTAGATAGAGTAGATGAGGATTTTAAAACGTTAACTTCTCTCTTTCGCTCTAAGGCTTTAGCAACGAGAACAGAAAAAGAATTTGTTGATATAAGCCAGTCTTTTTTAAGAAACCTTCAAGATCCCCATTTGAGCCTCAGTCCGCTTGACTATGATGACTATATTGTTTATCCAACAGGTTCGGATATTTATGCTGAAATGAAAGGAAAGGAAATATACATCACTGATGTGAAAGCTAATTCTTCAGCGTATGTAGAAGGTGTTCGTTCAGGAATGTTAGTCCAAAGTATCGATGGATTGCTAATTCATGAAGCTATCGAAGCAGTATCGGGCTTGTCCATTGAAAAACTGTCACAAGATCAACAACGTTATGCCATTAATATCGCACTAGGTGGTAAACGATATAAAAGCCGTATTTTAAAAGTGTTAATTGATGAAAGTGTGAGAACTTATAAGTTGGCAGCAAGCTATGACAGTATTAATAAACTTAAGAGTGGACCAAAAGTTAGCTATAAAGAAATCAATGATATTGGTTATATTCGTTTTAATAATTCACTTGGAGATAATGGCAGCGTTATTGAGTTTCAACAAGCTATTGAAGTGCTTGCACAAACCAAAGGACTTATAATTGATCTACGCAATACCCCGAGCGGAGGGAATACAGGTGTTGCTGAACCAATCCTTGGTCATTTTACTAAAACAGAAACAGTTTATCAGCGTTATAAAACGCAAGAATCAGGTCATTATTACTATGATGCTCTCTATCAACAAGCAACAGCATTACCTCAGAAGCCATTTATAAATAAGCCCTTTGTAGTGTTGGCTGGTCGATGGACAGGCAGCATGGGAGAAGGTATGACAATTGGACTCGATGCTATAGGAGCACAGGCAGTTATAGGTGCTCCTATGGCTGATTTGTTAGGTGGAATAAAGCAAATCCAACTTGACAAGAGTAATGCTACAATAACGTTAGGTTTTGAGCGTTTATATCATGTGGATGGGCGCTTTAGGGAAGACTTTGAGCCAACAATAGTTCTTAAATCAGCTGATACTGATGAAAAAGGTAATGATATTGCCTTGCTTAAGGCATTAGAGGTTTTGACCGCTAATTAAACCTGAATATAATAAGCAATGGTATTGGATAATATAATTTATCAAACGGTTGATTATCAATGTTTTGAATATTATGCAATGAAACTTTTTACCTGAACTAATACATAGTATTTTCTTTAATTTCTAAAAAGTCACAGGCATTCTAAAAAGCAGTATTAATTGCAATAGACGTCTAAAAGTCTATTGCAATTGGCCCATAGATCGGGTTTAATACGCTCGTTGTTTTCTTTACCATTTTTGGGTAATAAAAAATAGCACCAGAAGAGGAGCGATAACTAGGTAGGTAGTATTTGGAATCACACTCCAGTAAATGCTATTGAGGGAGATTATCGCCGAGGGCATTAATATGGTGAATATTATTGCCCGGTCACTAAGGCTGAATCCTTAGGGCTGTCACCGGTAGTACTTACTTTTTATTACTTAATGAGTAGGTCTAAAATAAGGTGGAGAGCTTCTGGCTGAAAAAGTTAATATTACTCGCATTCATCTTATGCGACAAACTAAAACTTCTCAGTCATGCTCTTCCTGTTTTAATTAGTGAATGATTTGCCTTCAACTTATAAATCATCGCGCTTAGGAAGAATTAACCATGTTACAAAATGAATCATCTCAACACGTTTCTGATCAAAACCAACCTATCACTGTAGCAAAGTTTGGTGGCACTAGTGTTGCTGACTATGAAGCAATGATGCGTTGTGCTCAAATTATTAAAAATGATAGTCGAAATCGTTTAGTGGTTGTGTCTGCAAGTGCAGGTGTTACCAACTACCTAGTGCGTTTAAGCCAAAAAAATATAGCCAATGATGAGCAAACGAAGATTATTGCCAATATTCGTGCCATTCAAGTGAATATTACTCAGCACTTATCAACAGAGGTAGAACAGCATCTAAACGATGAGATTGATACTTTACTGGCTCAACTTGCAGAGCAGGCGTTAAATCAATCTTTACAATATAGTGTTAAACAAGCTGATGCTATTTTAGCGTTTGGAGAGCAATTTAGTTCTCGTATATTTGCACAAGTATTACTCTCTATTGGTATCGATGGCGCTTACTTTAGCGTTCAACAAGTAATGAAAACGAATAGTTTGTATGGGAAAGCTGTGGTTGATATAGAGCAACTAAAGTCTGCCTGTAACGATATCTTAGCGCCTAAATTAACAAAACAAGTATTGGTTACTCAAGGGTTTATTGGTCAAGATGGTTTAGGTGAAACAACAACGTTAGGTAGAGGTGGCTCTGATTATAGTGCGGCGTTACTTGCTGAAGCATTAAATGCTGGTAATTTATCTATCTGGACTGATGTTGTTGGTATTTTTACTACAGATCCACGCATTACAGATCAAGCGAGAGCAATTAAAGAAATCAGCTTTGGCGAAGCGGCTGAAATGGCAACCTTTGGAGCCAAAATATTACATCCGGCAACACTTATCCCGGCCATGCGTCAAAATATTCCTGTATTTGTGGGTTCAAGTAAAGAGCCTGAAAAAGGCGGCACGCAAATTAAACAAAAAGTTGATTCAAATCCAACTTATCGCTCTATTGCCCTGCGACGAGAGCAAACGCTTGTTACGGTAAAAAGTCCAGCAATGTTGCATGCCAGTGGTTTTTTAGCGCAGGTGTTTAGTATTTTGGCTAAGCACGAACTCAGTGTTGATTTAATCACTACGAGTGAAATTAGTGTTGCCTTAACGTTTGATAGTCCAAGCGGCTCTACTCAAGCGTTGATTACATCCACTGTGGTGGCTGAATTAGAGCAACTATGTGAAGTTACTGTTGAGCATGGGTTATCGTTAGTTGCTGTCATCGGTAATGGATTAAATTGTGCAAAAGGCATAGGGCAGAGTATTTTTCAAACCATTAATGATGTAAATATACGACTAATATGTCATGGCGCTAGTGCCAATAATTTATGTTTTTTAGTTGATGAGAAAGATGCAAATAAGGTGGTAGAAAAACTACACCATGAGTTATTTTCATTTTAATTGGATTATTCAATTAACAGGCTAGTAAAAAGATTAATCTAACTAACCTATTAAATAGTATTCCTGTAAGAATGAATTTGTTACAGGAATACATATTTAAATATCAAATTGAATGAATTAGCCTGCGACCTATTTATGATGCATGGCAGAGCAGCAAAACATCATTCACCATTCAATAATACAAATTTAGTATGATTTTAATACTGGCGATAGGGCATCAGTATAATTTTATAGTAACTTAACAATGTCAGCTTCTAACTCTTCAGGCTTGGTAGATGGCGCATAGCGTTTGATCACCACACCATCACGATTAATTAAAAACTTGGTGAAATTCCACTTAATACTTTTAGAGCCCAAAACTCCTGGTGCTTGCGTTTTTAAATACTCAAATAGTGGATGCGTGTTCTCTCCATTGACCTCAATTTTGCTAAAAAGTGGAAATGTTATATTAAAGTGCAAGTCGCAAAATTGTTTTATTTCTTCATTAGTTCCTTTTTCTTGCTGCTTGAACTGATTACATGGAAAAGCGAGTACCTCGAATCCTTTAGTACTGTGGTGTTGGTATAGTGATTGTAAGCCTTGATATTGGGGCGTAAATCCACAATCACTTGCCGTATTAACAATTAGCATTACCTTATTTTGATAGGTCGCTAACTCAATAGACTCTCCAAGGTTATTGGTCGCTGAAAATTGATAAATAGTATTTTCCATAGTATTTCCTGTTGTAATTATACTTGTTAGTTCCTTTATTCAGTCTAACGTTATTTTTTTAGGAAATACAAAAATAAGTGTATAAAACTATTAACAATCGATCCTTTCATAACATGATTAATTTGATTAAAATGAGGTAAATTAAACGTAATTAATCGGAAAAATGTTAATGAACCCAATTATTCAAATGTTAAAAGAATTAAATGTTAGTGAAGAAAAAATCAATGAACTTTTCCAAGCATTAACAGAAAACCCATTAATGGCAATGGCTGTTATTCAGGAGTTAGGCATCCCGAGTGAAAAATTACAAGAAATTATGGGCATTGTAATGACTCAACCTAACTTAATTCAAGAAGCTGTAGAAGAATTGGGTTTAGACTTTTCAAAAGTTGAAGCAGCTAAAGCAAAACTGAAAGAAGGGTTATAATTCATCATGAATGATACTAACAGCAATAGTTTAACTAGTTTTCTTACGCAAGTTCAAAAACAAACAGCTACTATAGAATTTGAACAAGTTATGCAGGTAATTACTGATAACTATCAATACCAACCAGCACAATTTAGAAATGGTGAATTAGTTAATGAAATGGGAACGAATGAAGGTTCATGTAAAATTTTCTATTTTGCCCAACTAAATAAACTAACAGCAGAACAAACTCTTACTTGCTTTGGTCGCTATTACCGAGAAGATGTTTTAGCTCACCCAAATGGTAATGATCATGGAAATATTCGAAACTTTATGAAAACAGGCTGGCAAGGTATTGAATTTAAAACTGCAGCATTGTTACCCGCAGAATAAGCAACTCATTAAACTTACTCAAGAAAACATCAACTATTTTAGATAAGGAACAGTGCGATGAAAGTAGCATTTATTGGTTTAGGCGTGATGGGATATCCAATGGCAGGACACCTAGTCAAAGCAGGTCACGATGTTTGTGTTTACAATCGTAATCCTGAAAAAGCGGCAAAGTGGCAAGCTGAATATTCGGGCAATACCGCTAGTACACCAGCACTTGCATCGAAAGAGTGTGAAATTGTTTTTTGTTGTGTTGGTAACGATGATGACGTTCGCCAAGTTGTTTTGGGAGAGCAAGGTATATTAGCGGGTATGCCTAAAGGCAGTATACTAGTTGATCATACAACGGCATCTGCAAACATTGCGCGTGAATTGGCTGATATTGCCCAAAAGCAGGAACAACACTTTCTTGATGCACCTGTTTCTGGTGGACAAGCAGGCGCTGAAAATGGTTTGCTAACCGTTATGGTTGGTGGTGATGAGAATACCTTTACCAAAGTACAGCCTGTGATGGATGCTTATGCTCGTTTTAGTCAGTTAATGGGCTGTCTCTTATACACATCTGACGCTGCCGACGAAGAGGATAGTGTAGATCTC
>CAJXUT010000232.1 GCA_913061365.1 uncultured Colwellia sp. | reverse complement strand
AGATCTACACTATCCTCTTCGTCGGCAGCGTCAGATGTGTATAAGAGACAGCCTTTAGTCAAATTTCAAAATAACCGGTATGAATAAGCGCAATAACAATGTGTTGGAACAATAAGAAAATGAATTATAAAAACTAACTTGAGAGCTTTCTAGTTTTAATTGATCATTTGATTAGTATAAAATTCAGCTGTTTTGTCCATATAGCCAAGCATAATAACTAAATTATCAATTATAATAATGATGATAATTTAAAGTGATGATAATTTAAAGTAATAATAATTTAAAGTAATGATAATTAGTGATGCTAAATTCTAATTTGTTAAAGACCTTTATTACACTTATTGATACAGGCCACTTTACTAAAACGGCTGAAAAGCTATTCATGACGCAGTCTGGTGTTAGCAGCATATAAGTAAGCTTGAAAATGCCTGTGAGCATCCGCTTATTCAGCGTGATAAAAAAAGTTTCGATTTGACTGAACAAGGTATTTTAGTTTATCAACACGCTAGGCAGTTACAAAAAAATGAGCATGAATTACTAGAACAATTAGGTTTTGATAATCCTCTTTCAGGAGATTGCAGGTTAGCTTGCTCCGGTGCTCTTGCTTTAATCCTTTACCCTAAGTTATTAGATATACAAGTTCAACATTCGCAGCTTGTTGTTCAACTAAAAGCTGCTCCTAATTATCAGATATTGAATGAAATACAAAACGGTATAATTGACATAGGTATTGTCACCGATGTACAAAATAGTAGTCTATTTGATATACAGGAAATTGGTCGTGAACAGCTTTACTTAGTCCTTCCTGCTAATTCTGAAATTGAAGATTCTGACGAGACTTTATTGACCAAGTTAGGTCTAATTAATCATCCAGATGCCAAACATTACTTATCTCTATATTTCGATCAAAGTCAGGAATCATATTTTACAAATTTAAGTATTGAGCAGATCCCTGTGACTGGCTTTGTTAATCAAATTAACCAAATTTTAGAACCGATAGCCAAGGGATTAGGTTTTACAGTACTACCTAAAAGTGCCGTTGATACCTTCAAAGATCCTCTGCGCATAAGAATATTCCAGCCTCAAAAGCCCGTAATAGAAACCCTGTATATGGTAAAAAAGAGAACCAGAGTGCTACCCGCACGTTTTCAAGCAGTGAAGTCAACATTAAAAGAGCATTTTGATTGTTCACCTTTTTGACGGGTAACTTTTATGCTTATTAGAGTAATGCTATCAATTAAACAGGCCAACAATCTTATTTATTAATGACCATTCAAAGCTCGGAGTTAACACAAGTTATGATCTGTTAACAGCAGCAATGAGCTTACTGACATTAGCTTTTGTTAAGCTATGTTCATATTTATGGCAACGCTAGTCAAAACTTACTGCTTTTTTGTGGGGCTTTATTAATGTTTATACTCTATAATTAACATCATATTTATTCCCTACTTAAGTAATATTATTCAATAAAATTATAATGGAAAGCATAAAAAAAAGATTATGGCATTTAGGGTTTGTATGTGGCGCTTTTGCTGCTTTTCTTGGTATAGCGGTATTAGCTGGCTGGTTCTTAGATTTAAATTTTATCACGGCGATACGACCTGATTACATACCTATGGCACCGAGTACAGCCTTGTTCTTTGTACTCAGTGGGTTTTCTCTTGTTATTCGTAATCTCAATATTTACAACGAGTCACCTTCACGCATTGAAAAAACCATTACCCTTACTCTTTTATTTGTGGCAGTACTCATACTTATTTTGTCAGCACAGCATATCCATTCCTGCTGGGAGTATTTAGGGATTTCAGTTAGTGGCTCAGTAGCAGGCTCCCCTATTGGTCATATGTCTCCAATAACGGCTACAGGGTTTATTGCGGTAGCTATATCATTATTTTTTTCACAAAATATTTCAGTTCAACATGTTCGTAGTACTCTTATTGGCATGATACTCGCTATCTTGCTCACGTTAATATGCTTAGCCTTCTTTTTGGCTTACCTATTTGGTTCTCCGATATTTTATGATGGCTTATTTATACCTCCAGCCTTAAATACCCTAATAGGGTTGTTATTATTAGCTACTGGATTATTTGATACTTGTTTTCATAGTGCACAAATACATGATAATTGGTTAGGAAAGTTAACAAAGAATTCTACAAGTTTTGTCTGGGGCTTTCTTGGAGGAACGGTCATTATTGTATCTGTTGCTTATGCTTATCAACGGCAACATGAAGTCGACTACGATGAAGAAACATCAGAACAGATTACTGCGATTGCAGAGTTAAAAAGCCGTGAAATAGGGCTTATTCGAAAAGAGTGGTTAGAGGATGCACAAACCATTTTTCATGCTCAGCATGTCGCCAAGAGAGCACAATTACTAGTAAACAATAGTGGTGACTTTCAAGCCAGAGAGGGTTTGTTGGAAGTCCTTTTTAGATGGAAAAAACACAATTCCTATAATGAAGGATTCTTTTTTGACTCGCAAGGAAATAGGCTTGTATCTACGATGAAAGGTAGCGAGGCTGTCTCTCGTTCTCTAAAGGTTGCTATTGCTGAATCCGTGAACCAGCATGGGGTCAGTATCCATGATTTTTACCGTAATGAATTTGATGAGCAGGTTTATTTAGCCGTTATATTACCCGTCATTACTAATGAGGGAATAAAAGTTGGAACGATTGTTTTACGCATTGCCCCTCATCAACAATTATATCCACTCATTAAACAGTGGCCAGTAGTAAGTGAAACGGCAGAAACACTCATCGTCAGACAAGAGGGTAATGATGTTGTATTTCTAAATGACTTACGTTTTAAGGGCGATACAGCACTGAATTTAAGACATACAACAGAAAACAAGAAATTACCTGCGGTTATGGCGGTAGAGGGCTTTACAGGTGTGATTAATGGTGTCGATTATCGGAATGTCGAAGTTATTGCAGATGTCAGAGCCATACCTGACTCACCGTGGTTTATGGTAACAAGAATGGATGCTAGCGAGGTTTATAATTCCTTAAATGAGCGAGTATGGACAAATATAGTCTTTGTTATAGCCATGGTTTCTACGCTGGGAATGGGGCTGATATTCTTATGGCGGCAACAACGTTTAACTTATTATAAAGAACAATACGAAACGACCTTACGATTAGATATTTATGGTCAAGCCTTTGCTCAAAATAGTGAAGGTGTCATGGTGACTGATGCAGAGGGAAATTTAACCTTAATCAATGAAGCCTTTACAACGATTACTGGTTTTACAGCTTCTGATGTATTGGGTAATAACCCTGACTATTAAAATCTAGTCGACATGATACTTCATTTTATACAAAGATGTGGAATAACATACTAGATACTGGTAGTTGGCAAGGTGAAATTTGGAATAAAAATAAGAGTGGTAAGGAGTATCCTGAGTGGCTAACAATTACAGGATTACATGATAGTACTTCCAGTCAAGTGCACCATTATATTGGTGTCTTTAGTGATATAACACAGCATAAAGAAGATGAAAAACAAATTCGCCATCTTGCTCACTACGATGCCTTAACAGATTTACCTAACCGGACTCTGTTAGATGACCGCATTAAGCAGTCTATTATCTTCTCACAGCGCCATAAGGATTCATTTGCCGTTATGTTCCTTGATTTGGACCATTTTAAAAATGTGAATGATTCTCTAGGACATAATACCGGAGACTTAATGCTCATTGAGGTCGCTAACCGATTAATGACGGTCGTGCGTGAAGAAGACACTGTATCTCGCTTAGGTGGTGATGAGTATGTTTTGTTATTACAAGAGACTGATTCTGCGGGTGCAGCAGCTGTGGCTCAAAAGATAAATGAGTCAATTTCAGCTCCCTTTATTTTGCAAGGAAGTGAATTAACTATCTCGCCTAGTATTGGTATCGCTATTTATCCATCAGATGGGCATACCCCGTCTAAATTACTTCAAGCCGCTGATTCTGCTATGTATCAAGCCAAAGACTCTGGACGTAACCGATTCCAATTTTTTACTAAAGAACTCTTTGAATCTGCCAATAGGCGACTTGAGGTGGGTAACGCATTACGAGGCGCTATTAATAGAAATGAACTGGAGCTTTACTACCAGCCACAATTAAATATTAATTCAGGATCGTTAGTTGGTTGTGAGGCATTAATACGTTGGAAACATCCACAACTAGGCCAAGTATCGCCTAAAGAGTTCATTCCCATTGCAGAAGATAATGGTCAAATTTTATCTATAGACCAATGGGTTCTTTTTCAAGCAACAAAACAGATAGAGGCTTGGCAAAAGCAAGGCATACTAGACTTTACCGTTGCTGTTAATGTATCGGCCAATCAATTCCATCATCAAGATTTATTGATGATGGTGAGAGAAGCTTTAGATGAACATAGTATTTCAGCTGATAATTTAGAATTAGAACTTACCGAAGGGCTAATGATGGATGATGTTGAAGGTGCCATTACAATCATTGATAAGTTACATGAGGAAGGCATCAAGTTATCAATCGATGATTTTGGTACAGGCTATTCATCATTGTCATATTTGAAGCGGTTCCAGATTGATAAGTTAAAAATAGACCAGTCCTTTGTTCGTGATATTACAACTGACCCTAACGATGCTTCAATCGTCGATACTATCGTAGCACTGGCTGATAAAATGGGACTGAAGACAATTGCAGAAGGTGTTGAAACCAAAAGACAACAAGATCTCTTAATCCAGATTGGATGTAATGAAGTGCAAGGTTACTTGCATAGCAAACCCTTGCCTGTGGCTGAATTTGAAACATTTATTGCAAATTTGCAGAGTGTCTAGTTAACCTAAGTATTCTCAGATACTAGTTTTCACGCTAAACTTATAAAAATATGGACACCCCACGCTCATCGCTATAATAAAGAGTGCTTAAATCATAATTTACTTATAAGTCAAAAGATAATGCTGAGTTCTTAGTACTTTGCTGTGAGGGAGTACTAGCTCAACACTAAATCCATAAATCGGTCACTAGCAACAGTAAATAATGAATTGATTTTAGTCGCTTTCTGCCAAAAGTTTTTAAATGCTATATGCCTGTGCTGACTTTCTCTATTATAAAATGTTTATCTTGAGCCTGCTTAGCCTTATACATTAATCTATCTGCTTTTTTGTAGAGTTCGTTGCTTGACTCAATTCTATCGAGTAAAAGTATGCCCATGCTGGAAGATAGTATATGAGTTGGAACATGGTCTTTAAAAAGTAATTCCAAAGCGTCCATTAGCCTTTGAGCCATTTCCTTTGCTTCTTCAATTGATTGACTTCGTTGATCAAAATAATGAATTCATCACCCGCGATTCTTGCACAGGTATCGCCCTCTCTTAAACATTCTAAAAGTGTTTTGCCTGTTTGTATTAAAAGTTGATCGCCCTTATCGTGTCCAAATTTGTCGTTCACCTGTTTGAAGTTATCAAGATCCATAAAAATCATCAGTGGTGTGATATCTTGCCGCTTTTTTTTGCAAAATAATTTGTTCTAATCTGTCTTGAAACAGGTAACGATTAGGTAACCGCTGTCAGCGGATCATGTGTACAAAATAATAATATTCCTGTCTCTTATACACATCTGACGCTGCCGACGAAGAGGATAGTGTA
>CAJXUT010000231.1 GCA_913061365.1 uncultured Colwellia sp. | reverse complement strand
AGATCTACACTATCCTCTTCGTCGGCAGCGTCAGATGTGTATAAGAGACAGGTATGATGCTGCTTATGAAATAGTGAAAAATAATCAGTATGTAAAAATTTATGAGGAACTAGAACATAAGTTTTCAGAGATAAAAAATACTAATCGAGATCAAAAGTTTAGACGTAAATTACAAGTTGAAAAACTGTATAGCGTTATGGCGGATGACGATGCTATTGGCAGTGTTTGTAATCAAGATCATCAGCAAAACTTACCTTCTGCAATTATTCAAGCTAAAAAGCAGTTGATAAAAGTAACCAGAAAAAGATTGGGATACCTCAGAGCACAAGAATATGTACTAGAAAATATAGAGCAAGATCCTACTACTTATGCAACGTTATGCCATCAACGAAAAAACAATGATGCTGCCTATGTTGCCACATCGAAATATAGTAAGAAAATGGGGCACTTTGTGATTAAGGGCTGGAAGGTGCTCCATAAAGGAGATTGTATTAGCTATGATAAACACACATATACTTATATCTCTTGGGATAAGCCAGATGGACGAGCTTCTCCACCAAGACTATATAGAACAATGCCTCAAGGTGAGTTTTGTATTATACCAAAAAATAAATTCATCTCTTTTGGCAAAGATAATGAGTCCGATTGTAAAAGTTCGGGAGGCCATCTTGAAACCTTTCTTAAACTCGGTTTGAAATCAGAAACATTACAGTAAGATATAATATGTTGTCGTAATTCTTTGTAACGAAGTTAAAAGTTGGATGTTTAAGGTGAGTTCATAAATGTGTTGGTTTGTTTACTAATTTCTTATTTTTTGACGTGTTATTTGTGCTACCAACTATTCTTATAACAGATATTTAGGGTGAATAACTTTTCTTTATGCTTGATCAATAAGGTCGTTAGCTTTAGTGTTTAGACTTTACCTATTGATTATAATCTATTTCTTATTGAGTTTTTATGCGCTGGCGTTACTTCATTATATTACAAGTTGTACTTTTGCTAATTGTGGGTGGTTTACTTTATAAACACCAAAATAAGGTTGCTTTAGTTAAAGTTCCACCTACTGATTTAGCGCAGTGGTACAAACCTGAAAATAAACGACAAGTTTGGCTACATAATATGTTTAAACTGCGTCGAGAAATGCAAGCGGTAGAGTTATATGCGGAACAAAAAGATAGTGAAAACTTAGTAAAGTGGTCTGCTCAATTAACAAAACACTATCTTAAAATAGCGGATATGGTGCCAAGTTGGCAAAAAAAGCTTGATATTAAAACGATGTACTCGTTAAACGAAGCAAGTGAAGCTAATGATTTTAATCAAGTAAGTTTACTTGCTAAGAAATTAACTAAAAACTGTGATAGCTGTCATGATGATTACCAAGCCGTTACTGCGCTAACATATCGTAGTGGTAACTTTTCATCTATTAAAGTTAATGGTGATATACCTTATAGTCAGCATATGGACACATTAACCAAACAGGTTAATAAAATTAAAATTTCAGCTCAAGATGGTTTTACTGATAGAGCTTTATCTAGCTTAAGCGAGTTAAATATCAGCATGAATGAGTTAGGTGAAAGCTGTGGGAATTGTCATAAGCAAGATAAAAGAACCTACCCAAATGAACAAATGACTAATACGCTGCAGAATTTAAAAATAGCCTTACAATCGGGAACAGCCAAGGAGCAAGGTAGGGAGTTGGGTACACTTGCTGTATTAGCTTGTGCACGCTGTCATGGCACTCACCGTACGGCCTATGAAGTAAAAAAACAGCTCAATAGGGAAACCAGCTTGATGGAGTTACTTAAACATTAGGTAAAGTTTTTTCTTATCTAAAGCGTGGCTAAGCTGTTTTTGCCACGCCTGTAGAAAAGCCCTTTTACTTACTCATACCTGTTCCTAAGTTCAGGTAAGTCACTATGATAATGTACAAATTCAACTTCATAGCCACTTGGATCTATAAAATAAACATTAGTGCGATATTTGTCTTCAGCACCTTCTTTATCAACCGTAAAACCAGCTTGCGCTAGACGTTTAATTACACCTGTTATATCGGTGGTTACAAAAGCAAAATGAGCTAGGCCGATTTGATGACCAGATAAGTCACGGTTTTCACCTATGCCATCATCATTAAAAGTCAGATATTGGTAGTCATCACCAAAATGTACCCAATTACGAGATTTACCATGCCATTCGCTAATACCACCACCGCGAATTGTCCAATGTGGAAAGGCTGCTTGGTAAAATTTGACTGTTCGTTCGATGTCGCTAACGACTAGGTTTATATGCTCTAAAGTAATCATGTTGCTCTCCTGTTTTGCTATTTTTAGATTATGTTACATACCGTAAGAATAGCGCTCTTCATTATTATAGGGGTGAATTGATAAATTTGTTCGTAATGCCTGTAATGACTTACTGTAGTGATATAAAACATGCAAGCTGTAACCAATACGGTGACGAACTTGGATGTCTCTCTCAGTTAATTCTGCATCATTGTCATCATTAAGTATTTCTTCTACATTCCTAAGGACAAGGTGATCAGGAATAGCCACTAATTTGTTATTTTTAAAAGCATTCATACGTAATTCTGCAATGGGATAAACACCACTGATGCCACTGGAAATTCCTACAAGTAAAACAGGTTT
The DNA here is from genome assembly GCA_913061365.1 of uncultured Colwellia sp. Lineage (GTDB taxonomy): Bacteria > Pseudomonadota > Gammaproteobacteria > Enterobacterales > Alteromonadaceae > Colwellia. The sequence continues at coordinate 3,006 of CAJXUT010000231.1, read as the reverse complement.
ATGGGCAGTGTCTTGGCTAGAACACATCAGTAATATGTTTTTTAGTAAAGGGGATGCCATACCGCCCCATTCAGGTGTAATCATAATGAATGCATCTGCTTTATTTATTTGTTCGTTTAAAAATGGCCAATCGCTTTGCTGAGCAGATTTACCTTCTTGAGTACCGTCCCATAAGGGCAGGTTATATTGACAAAGTTCGAAGTGAGTGACCTTTTCATAGCCAGTAACGAATTCAGCAATGTATTGAGCTACTTTTACGCTTTGTGAATCTTTTCTTTGGCTGGCACTAATAATAATCAAATTCATTACTTGTCCTTATCTTGTTATGTAAAGTTTATTGTTTACTAATTATTATGTAAATTAAATGCTTTACTTAATGTTGTCAATAGCAATTGAAAAATAAATAAATTAAAAAGTTTACTTAATGTGTTTTTGGGCGATAATAACAGTACCCAGTAAATTGGAACTATTATGAAAACCCATCAACGAATTATTGAATTGCTGAAAACTCAAGGGCCGTTGACAGCTAAAGCGTTAGCGCAAGAACTTAGCGTCACTACTATGGGAGTGCGTCAACATATGCTGGCATTGGAAGAGTCAGGTGACGTGGTTTTTCAAGATGAAAAAGCACCTCGTGGTAGGCCAACTCGTTTTTGGACGCTAACGCAGAAAACTAATAGCCACTTTGCTGATCGCCATGAAGAGTTAACGGTGCAATTAATTGACTCAGTTATTGCGGTGTTTGGCGATGATGGCTTAGAGAAGCTCATTACGAATAGAGAAGAGTCGTCGATGCGCAGTTATCGTTTAGCTCTAGCTGACAGGTTTGGTGTACAAGAAAAGTTAGAAAAACTGGCTGAGATACGTTGTGATGAGGGGTATATGGCAACGGTTGAACAAGAAGGTGACTTTTTCTGGTTATTAGAAAACCATTGCCCTATTTGCGCAGCAGCAACAAAATGCATAAATTTTTGTCGTAGTGAATTACAGTTATTCCAAAGTTTGCTTAGAGATGTTGCTGTGATTAGTAGAGAAGAGCATATTATTGAAGGTGCAAGGCGCTGTGCCTATAAAGTAATCCCGCTATAAATTTTTAATTAGAGATTACTTTATAGTGTACCGTTCATTTTTATTAAGCGCTTTCCTTATGATAATGGCGTAGTGCATGCTCTTTTTGTCTCGCCTGACTAAATGCTGTAACACGTTTTAAGTAACCAATAACGCGGGTACCATGATCTATATTATCACTGCCACAATCAGGACAAAGTTGTAGAGTTCGCTTGTCGATATTCTCACATTCATTACAAATTGTTATTTTTACATTGATGCAAAAGTAGTTGCAGCCGGTTTGTGCGGCAACATTAAATAACTTCACATAAGCTTCTGTTGAAAGTGCTTCATCTAAATTTAGATGCAAGGCTGAACCACCATCAAGATATTGAGTCATCTCTTGGCCGTGCATAACAAACTTATCGATATGATTCGTTTCGTCATCTTCGACGATATAGAAATAAGAGTTATAACAATCACGGTTTACTTGATAGCCATCTTTTCTATCCCATTTTGAATTTTTAACGCCTAGGTTTTCTGCCGGTACAAATTCGGTATTAAACATATAACCAAATTCTTTTTTTGCCGCTTGATTAGCTTGGTAAATAACTTTTAACTGTTTACTCACAAAATTTTTGTAGGCTTCATTGTTACCTACTTTAATATTACTAAACTCAGCAGCTTCCGCCATGCCATTAATACCAATAGTTAAAAACTGTTTATCAAGGCTGATGAACCCAGCGTCATAAACTGATAGTGCACCGTTTGCTTTGTAATCCTCCATGAGTTTTCGATAGGCAACTTGGTATTTTTGAATTTTTTCAATTTCTGTTTTTAAATCACGCCCATCTTGTATCAGTCTATTCATATTCAACGTAATAACATTAATAGAGCCTGTTGCTACGCCCCCTGCACCTAACGTATAAGAAAAAGTGTTGTCAGATATTTCATTACGTAATCGACAGCATGAAGCTAATGAATCGGCGCTATCAGATAAGTAAATAAAAAATGAGTTACCTTCTGATTTTTGTTTAGCAAGCTTTTGCGCGAAGTCTTGGTCTTTACATTGACCATTTTCAGTTAACATGGCTGCGGTAACTACAGGGAATGTTAATACCGATTTTTCACGCTCTTTGTTTAACCAAGTTAAGAAGTACTGCTGTAATGTATCAACAGTGTTCCAATTTGGTTTCGAAAAATCAGGAAAAACAAATTCACCGAACATGGAATTAAAATAGTGCTGATCAAATAGTGAAATATTCCAAAATACACTTTGGTATCCACGTGCAGCAGCAGGCTGATTAATAGCATAAACGACATGTTGTAAATGATTTGAAATTTCAAATTGATGGGTAGCTAAATAATCATCACCGTATTCTAAGCGTGCAAAGTAATCAAAATATGCGAGAAACTCAACAGTGGCTACAGCACCAGCAAACTGTGCAGAAATGGCAAAAATAAGATTAACAAATGATCCACAAAAAGATTCTAAGTGCTTAGGTGCTTTTGACTCTCCACCAAGCTTTGTTAAGCCGTCTAATAAAAATGGGTACATACTGATTGAAGTACAATATGGCTTTAAACTTGTCTCATCATGTACGTAAATTTCATGATCTTCTATTTGTCGCATATATTCTTTGGCGAGTTCTTCGTCAAAAGTATCGCGAATTTGGTCATGTACTAAAGCTCTATTGATTTGTACAAAGCAATCTTTTAATAGTTCGGCCTCTAAGGTAGCTATATTTTTATGGCTAACATTAGCATTGGCATCCATTTTTGAAGCATCGGCAGCATTTTGTGCTAAAAAATAGTTTTGGATAAAATCTTTTTTATTATTAATTTGTTCTTTATTAAGCCGCAACATTGTTGATTCCTTGTGAGACATTATTATTGATATGATTTTTTATCTGTCTCTTATACACATCTCCGAGCCCACGAGACGTAGAGGAATCTCGT
>CAJXUT010000230.1 GCA_913061365.1 uncultured Colwellia sp. | reverse complement strand
TCTACACTATCCTCTTCGTCGGCAGCGTCAGATGTGTATAAGAGACAGGTTCTATAGCTAATAGCGTTAGCACAGCTTCATGGATTTCACTGCCGTCATAAACACCACAGCCACTTAAAATTACTGCTACTTTTTTCATGCTAATTCCTCTGTTCAATTGTTAGTGATTTTTATTTTTTCATTTCTATGAATAATAATCTGACATAGTACCACCACCAGTACTGCAGAAAACATTATTATTGAAAAAGGTAAGGCACTGCCATCATAAAAATAAGCTAATATTGGTCCGGCTAACGCACCAATACCAAAACGTAATGTACCAATAACGGCTGTTGCTGTGCCCGAGTGTTCAGGAAATTTAGTAAGTACTAAGGCATCAGAATTAACCGACACCATAGAAATCCCTCCCATTAAGGGTAATATCGACAACACTGTATAGATAAGCGATAGTGAAAAATAATTAGCCAGTAATAACATTATTGCGGCCAGCAAAGCACACGTTAAACCAAAGCCCAACATTTTTCTAGAGCCCTTACGCACCACTAAACGAGTATTAATAAAATGTGAGGTCATTAAGGCCACAACAGTAATGCCAAACAGTATACTGAAGCTAAACTCTGACACTTGATATACGGTTAAGTACACAAATGAAATCGCGGTGAGGTAGGTAAAAAAAGCTAACGATATCATCATAGAACTAATAATATCGAATCGTGCCTCTCGGTGCGAAAATACAATTTTATAACGAGTTAAAAAACTAATATTTGCATTTTGCACAGGAGTTTTTTTAACCGCATCCGGTAAATATCTCATAACTAAAAACAATATAGTAATGCTATAAAGTGACAGCACATAAAAAATCATCTGCCAGCTATGAGCAACTAATAGCAAGCTGCCAATAGAAGGAGCAATCATTGGTGCTAGCATCATAATCATTGAAACATACGAGAGACCTTTAGCGGTGTCTTTTTGGTAGTATTCTCGAATGGCACTAGGTACAACAACCGTTGCTGCACTACTTACAAATGCTTGTGCAAATCTTAGTGCTAAAAATTGCTCTATATTGCTCACAAAAGGTAAAAGTAAGCTTGCCAATAAAAAGCCACTAATACCAAATATCACCATTTTTCGACGAGATGATTTATCTGCCATAGGTCCAAATAAAATTAAGCCTAAGGCGTAACCAAATAAATAAATGCTTAAACTATTTTGTACCATCGGCATATCAGTAGACAAATGTTCAGCTAAAATAGGCATAGCTGGCAAATACATATCAATGGCAAGTGGTGATAAAGCCATTACTGATGCTAATAATGGCAATAATATTTTTAATGACGGAATGTCGATATTTTTCAGAGAATGAGTCATTTACTCGTCACTCGTCTTATTGTTGGTTGTACTTCTTCCATGTCATTTTTTTCATCTGATTGGCTTTTTATTGAATACTCAAACACCAATTTACCCAATGTTTTTATTGCACTTTCTACTTGCTCATTCCAGTCCACACCATAACTAATACGCATATAATTAGCATATTTTCCTGATGGCGAAAAAATTATACCGGGCGCAAAACTAACACCTTGCGCTAACGCCTGTTGAAAGAAGTCACTTGTATTGACATGAGATTGACACCTAACCCAAAGTACACTGCCACCTTGAGGTTTTGAAATACATACTTCATTAGGGAAATGTTCCGCTATTAGTGCTCGCATACGTTCACAGTTATAAATCAGCTTTTTACGTAGCACACACAAATGACGGTCATAATCACCACTTTGGATATATTCATTCAAAGTCCACTGCTGTAGCATAGGTGTTGAACTAGATTGCGCACGTTTAATGCGCTTAGCTTGTTCTTCATATTTTCCCGGTAGTAACCAACCGGTCCTATAACCTGGCGCTGCTGTTTTTGAAAACGACGAACAGGTTACAACCAAACCTTTTTCTGAATACAATTGCGCAGGCTTTGGCTTTTTTTCACTAAAATATAATTCGCTATACACATCATCTTCTATTAATGGAATATCATGCTGTTCAAGTAAACTTACCATGGCTTGTCGTTGTACATCAGTTTTCATCGAGCCAAGGGGATTATTAATTGCGGTTGAAAATAAACAGGCTTTAATTGGATGCTGCTTTATGGCTTTAGTGAGTTCATCCAAACAAATACCATCTTCGGTACATGTGTAAACTTCTAACGTTTTCATTCCTAATGTTTCAATTAATTCAATCATGCCAAAAAAACAAGGTGATTCTACGGCAATAATATCGCCTCGCTGTGCAACACATTGTAGTGCAATAGAAAGAGCTTCTTGGGCACCATTGGTAATTAAAATATCATCAGGATTAATAGCTACACCCTGATCTTGATAGCGAAAAGCTAGCTGCATACGTAATTTAGGATCACCCGTTGGAGGTCCATAACTCACCGCTTTTTCAGCCACTTTAGAAATCACTGAACGCATCAATCTGGCCAGTGTTTTATCCGGTGGATTTGCCAAAATAGGATTCGAAATACCTAATGCCACCGTATTTGAAAGGTGTACCGCTTCATGTACTTGTTCAATCATACTTCGGCACTGCACTGTTGTTGGAGCACAATGAGACCATTTTGCCGGCCTAGGTTTTAATGTTCTAGCTTGAAGTGCGGTTAGAAAATATCCTGATTGCGGCCTTGCACAAACACGTCCTTGTCTCTCAAGCTCTATATAAGCTTGCTTTACTGTTGGCACGCTAATTTCAAACTGTGCGCTAAGCTTTCGTAAACTTGGCAATTTATCACCGGGCATTAATGCACCCGTTTGTTGTTGCTTTTCGATGAAATCAATTACTTGTTGATATAAAAAAGCAGACGAAGTTTTATCTAGTAAACGCATAATTAGGGTATCTATTCAACAGTAAACTGTATAGGTTACATTTTCATTATTCTGTACATGTTATTAAATCAAATTATCGATACACTGTCATCTCATCTTTTAATCTTTAGTCAAATACCTTTATTTTAAAGTATATATTTCAGCTAAAATTAAAATGGTTACATAGGAGCGATAAGATACATGAACAACTACTTTTTATATTTGATCACGGTTGTAATTTGGGGATCCACTTGGATCGCTATTAATTATCAATTAGGTGATGTTGCTGTAGAAGCTTCAATTACTTACCGTTTTGCTCTTGCGGCTCTTATTTTATTTTCATTTGCAAAAATAAAACAATTACCTATGCGATTTTCTCTAAAACAACACGGCTTATTTGCAGCCTTTGGTATTTGCTTATTTGGATTAAATTATCTTTTACTGTATTCAGCTCAATTACATATTAATTCTGCTTTAACCTGTATTGCTTTTTCAACATTAATGATAATGAACATTGTTAATGCACGAATTTTTTATAACACAAAAATTACCAAGCAAGTCTATCTTGGTGGTGCCTTAGGTTTGTTCGGCATCACCACGCTTTTTTGGCCTCAGTTAACCGATGTAGCCTTAGGTGCTGCGACTTTACTAGGGTTAGGAATGTGCTTATTAGGTACTTTTTCAGCTTCAATCGGTAATATGATTTCGATTAAAAATCAAAAGAATAATATCGCTATAGTGCAAGCGAATGCGTGGGGTATGATGTATGGAGCAATATTTACAGGCTTGGCTGTAATCGTTCAAGGTAAACAGTTTAGCTTTTCTTTTGATTTTGCTTATTTAAGCTCATTAGTTTATTTGTCTTTATTCGGCTCAGTAATTGCTTTTGGTTGTTACTTAACCTTAATGACACGTATTGGTGCTCACAAAACGTCTTATGCAAATATTCTATTTCCTGCCATTGCCGTCTTAATCTCTACCGTGGTTGAAGACTTTCATTGGAGCGAATATACAGTGATTGGTTTAAGTTTCATCTTATTAGGAAATCTGGTTGTCTTAACAAAGGTCAGGTTTATTCCACGATTACTTAACAGTAAATTATCAACTACAAATGAATAAATAACATACGACGAAGTTAAAATGCGTTTATCCCAACTATTTAACTAAATTATGGGATTAAAGCTTCTGAAATGGGATGCAAACTTGTTATAATTAATAAGAAGATAAATAAGCCTGAACATAGATATGCTTAAATATCTTCAGACTCTGGCAATAAACGTTATTCACTCGTATTGTACTCACGGTAATAACACTTATTAACTTATATTATAAAGTATATAAATAACTTTAAAGCAATTAGGTAACCCAATGCAACGATTAGCTCCCGCTTTACGTCAAGACAATGTTTCACTAGACCTTATTTCATTAATCAAAACCATTTTAGCTGCAACCAAAGAGATTTCTTTTCGCGTTAGCCAAGCTCATTTAGGTGATTTAATGGGGTCAACCTTAGATGAAAACATTCAAGGTGAAGTACAAAAAAAATTAGACGTGGTCGCTAACGAATTATTTAAAGATATTTTACTTGAATCTGGTTTTGTAAAAGCAATTTCATCTGAAGAAGAAGACACCTCTGTAGCAGGTCAAGAAAACGGTAAATACATTGTTTCTTTTGACCCACTAGACGGTAGTTCTAACATTGATATCAACTCGCTTATTGGTACAATTTTCTCAATTCATGAAGCGCCAGAAGATATGGCAGCTGATGATTCTGACATGTTCAAACAAGCTGGAAATAAACAAGTTTGTGCTGGTTATGTATTATATGGTCCTTCAACCATGCTAGTGATGACTACAGGTAGCGGCACACATTTTTACGTATTAGATAGAACGCATGGCGGTTATTTATTAGTTGAACGTAACGTGCAAGTACCTACTGATACGAAAGAGTTTGCTATCAATATGTCAAATCAACGCTTTTGGCAAGAACCTATGAAAAATTACATCAACGATTTGATCGCTGGTGACACTGGCCCACGTAACAAAAACTATAATATGCGCTGGATTGCAGCGATGGTTGGCGATATTCATCGCGTTTTATGTCGTGGCGGTATATTCACTTACCCTAGTGACAGTAGAAAACCTGAACAGCCATACAAATTACGCTTGATGTATGAAGCTAACCCAATGTCATTTTTAATTGAACAAGCGGGCGGTTTAGCAATGACAAGTGAAGGTCGTATTATGGATATTGAACCAGACAGTATCCATCAACGTGTTGAAGTTATTATGGGTTCTAAAAACGAAGTGGAAGCCTGTTTAAGTTATTATAAATAAACAGATTTCCTTCCTAAATAAAGCCTTACTTGTTAAGGCTTTTTTGTTTATTAACTCTTGCTAGTAATTATTCAATAATTATATTAGCGACAGCATGAATAAATGAGAAAGACAAAGTGAAAGATACGCTAAAAAACTTATCAGATATTATTGCCCGCGCTAATGATGCGTTCTACAGCAAAAATACTAATATCGATACCATTATGGGCATAATGGATAAAAAATTACGTAAGCAAGGCATGCAAGCAGATGCAATTACCCTTGACTGTATTGCTCTAGACAAGAAGATAGTATTTCTCCTTCACGATGATAAGCCTAATATGGTAAATATCACATTGGGAAATAAAAGTGGAAATATTTATTCATCGTCAGAATATACACTTAACCAGATTTCAGAAGCCTGCATTATCGAAATAATGGAAGCTAACTTCATACTTTAGTGCATAATCATCAGCTAATTGTATCCTGCCTATAACTGTCTCTTATACACATCTCCGAGCCCACGAGACGTAGAGGAATCTCGTA